>NZ_PJBR01000031.1:0-36932 GCF_002863625.1 Pseudoalteromonas sp. MelDa3
ATCACCATCTACGTCCACATATCCTACATGGCTAATTGATTGGTAAGTATCTGCGGCTATTGCAGTGGTTGCAGCGCTTGATAATAAAATGCTCGAAATGATAACGGCTAATTTTTTCATTTTAAATTCCCTATAAATATTACTTTTATGCTTCAGCTGTCTAGCCAAAGTCGGGGCGCATCCTAACGCCAAAAAAATGAACAAAAACTGAATAAAAGGTCAGATTAAAATCAATGGAATTGTAATAATTTATATGTAAATGTAAACACAAAGTATCCATCAAATCTACAAGACAATATCATGTCATCATTTAAATTTAAAAAGTAACAAATACGGTACAAACTGTCGCTAAATTGAACACAACTTAATTATTCGATAAACCTCATCAATATAATTTCCTCTCACTAAATTTTTTTAATTTCTCAAAAAAATTACTCTGTTTAATTCATTATTTCTGTATTTATAATGAAAAATAGGTTTGTATCAGTGCATATTTTTATCTGTTTTTTCCAATAACCATTCTTTACTAGCAAAAACAACTCCAATTCTTACTATTTTATAGCTATTATCATCGACTGCACTTAATGGCTTTAATAACAATTTAGCCATTCATGGCGACTCTATTTATAACTTAAAGGAGTTATTTAGATGAGCATGATAAAGGCCGTAATTATGGCTGGTAAAAGTTTATAGTTGAAAGCTCAAACGTTTAAAAACGACAAAGCCCGCTAAATTTAGCGGGCTTTTTAATATTACTTTTGTATTAACTAAGTACGGGACTTAATTAAAACTGAAAACGCATGTTAGCAAAGTACGCATCGTTATCAGAATCATCAGCGTTGTTTTCGTAACCCACCTTTACACCAATATTTTTATTGATGAAGTGTTGAGCACCAAAGCTATAAGTATCTTGCTTATTGTAGTTAGCAAATACAGATGTTGCTTTTGAGAAGTAGTAGTTAGTTTCTGCTACCCATTGGTTTTGGGCATCATCAATGCTTTCGTATTTACCTTCAAAAGTAAGGTAGTTACCTTGCTGTAAATCAATAAAGTATTTAGCAGCTACTGCACGGTAATCAAAATCGTCGTCTGATGTAAGTGTAACACCTACGTAATCAGTGCTGTTTAGCATGTAGTTGTAAGCTAAATCAAATAATGCGTAATCATCGCCGTCTTTGTTTTCAACTAGTGTTACTTTTGCAAGTAAATCAGGGTTGAAAAAGTAACCACCCGTCAGTTTATAAAGCTCACTGTTAGAACCTGAATCTGGGTCTAGGTTTTCGTAAGATGCGCCAACAACAAATTCATTAATGAAGTATTCACCACCAACTGATGTTAAATCGCCAAAGTCGTCATCTGCGTAGCCACCATATACGTTAGTTTGTTTATTGATGTATTCAAACTGATCATACGGACCTAAAGTTTTTTTAGGAGATAAGTAGTAAATAGAATCTACAGCAACGGTGTCGTTGTTATCGCTATTTTTATAGCTTAGGTTACTAATTGAATTATAGCTGTCTGCAGCAGCCGCAGTGCTAGATAATAAAATGCTCGAAATAATAACTGCTAATTTTTTCATTGTAAGACTTCCCTATGTACATTGCTTTTTATGCTCTAGCTGTATTGCTAAAGTCGAGGCACATGCTAACGTTAGGAAACTGAATGAAAACTTAACTAACCAGTTGTATTTATTAAGTTAATTGTAAGGAAGTGTTGTAAACTGTAAAATTAAAGTAGTTGCAACATCTAGTCAACAACTACTTAAAACATGTACCGCAGCTTAAAGCGCGTGTTGGCTAATAATACGGTAAACATCGTTAATATTATCGCCAGACTTAAACTCTTTACTAATTGGTGTTGGATCTGAGCCAACCCATATTTTTAGCTCGGCATCTAAGTCAAAATGGCCTGCACTTTCTTTACTAAACTTGGTAATTTTAGAGTAAGCAATACTCACCATTTCCATTTTAGAACCGGTCATACCTTGCTTATCAATTAAGATTAAGCGCTTATTAGTAAAAATAAACATATCACGTACTACTTTATATGCTTTTTCTACTTGCTCGCCGTCAATTAATGTATTGGCGAGAATTTTCTCTAAATCAGAATCGTCAACTTCGCTTGCATTACCCATAAGTCCGCTAAGTAAACCCATTATACTTTCTCCTGTTTAAATATTTGATTCTCTAATGTGTGACCATTAACTAACTGCCTGTACTGCCAGTGTTGTTGATGACAAAAATTCAGTAGTGCAATATCAAGTGGATCGCTCGTTGGTTGATACTCAACAACATATTCTTTATGTTGGCTCATATACACTCGGCTCACCCCTGCAATTGCTTGAAGCTGTTGCTCAACATTTTGATAAGCTTCGCTTAGCATTAATGTATAAAAGTGTTTATCAGTATTATTTGTTTTTGTTTGATGCTCGCTTAGTACGCCTTTATCTAAATGAAGTACTTGTGAGCATAGTCGCTCAAGCTCAGTTAAATCGTGAGAGCTTAAAATAAATGTAGCCTGCTCACTTAATTCAGATACTAGCTCACGTACTTCTCTGGCATGAATCGGATCAAGCCCTGCGGTTGCTTCATCAAGCATTACAATTTGTGGCGCGCCAATAAGTGCTTGCGCTATCGTAACGCGCTTGCGCATACCGTGCGATAAATCCCCCGCACGCTGCTTTGCAATTTCTTTTAAGCCAACCAAGTCAAGTACACGTAGCGCCTCAGTTTGGCTTTGCTTAGCATCCATACCTTGCAGTTTTGCATAAAAAGCGAGTTGCTTATCTATATTAAAACGAGGGTCAAGTTGCGCGTCTTGCGGTAATGCACTTACTTTATTGAATAAAGCAGCGCTCCCTGGCTTATGCCCTAATATTTCAAGGCTGCCTTTACTTGGCGCTATATAGCCGCACAACAAACTAAATAAGGTGGTTTTACCCGCACCATTTGGCCCAACAAGCGCCACTGGCGCGCCTTTATTAATCTCAAAGTCCACATTATTAAGCCCAAGTTTTGCACCATACGATTTACTTAAACCGCTAGCTGTAATTAATGGTCTCATAGTGAGCTCCTTGCAAAAATACGTTGAGCAACACTTAGTAACACCGCAGTTTGCACAAGGGGAATAGCCACAGCGCTTAATAATGGTAAATTTTGCCCCGCTAATAACTCTATTTGCACACCCGGAAATAAATAATCAAGCAAGCCTAATGCGGGTATTTGCCATTGCAATATACCAACTACAATACCGCCTGCTGCAAAATATAAAATTGCCAATACAATAGATAAACGCGATGAGCGAGCAAAGGTATTTATTAACGTCATAAGTGCTACAAATGGACACAGAGTAATCACTAATATTAAAAATATAGAAAGCGCACGGGCAAAACCACCAGCCAGTAAACTTGGATCTCTAAACCCTAGTACAGCAAGCGTAGCCACAAGAGTAATGCCCACTAAGCAGGCTAATACCGCTAATTGTCCTAAAAAACGACCAAACAGTATTTCAAAGCGAGTGGAGCGCAGTGATAAAAACCTTAGTGTGCCGCGCTCTCTATCGCCTACCGTTTGGTCGCTACAAATAAATAAACCAAAAACGGGAAAGCTATACAGGGCTATTAACCAGTACATAGCAAATTCGGCCTCAGGCCAATCCAATAATTTACTTAAACCAATAGAACCTGATATATCACGGGCTATTTGCTCAAAATCGGGCGCACTTACAATGCCTACTGCCTGCCCTATTGGGTAGCGTAGTATTATTAGCCACACCAATGCAAAGGCAGCTAATGCAATAAGTCCACGTTTAGTTAAAAACATACGTACAAGCTCAAATCCCGCTATTTGCGTTAATCGCCCTACGTTTATCGGTAATGGTGTTGCCATTGACTATCCTTAATGACTTTTTATTTTCTGTGTATTTATCCACACTAAGTGTAAACACCTTGAATTACCAGCAAAAAAAAGCCCACCTATGGTGAGCTTTGTAACAATACATTTAAATGTAACAGCATAAATTGCGATATAAATTATAAATGCTGCTTATAAACCTCAAGTGCTTGGCTTAAATCGCTAATTAAATCTTCAACATCTTCAAGACCAATATGCAAGCGAATAACCGGGCCTAAATCCCAACCTGTATTTGAACGCAGCCCTTTCATAGTTAAATTAGCGGTTACTAAACTTTCAAAACCGCCCCACGAAAAGCCCATTTTAATATGCTCAAGGCTATCTAAAAATGCATCAATCGCTTTTTGATTACCGGTTTTCATCACAAATGAAAACAACCCATTACTGCCATCAAAGTCACGTTTAAAAAACTCATGCCCTGGGCAGGTTTCAAATGCAGGGTGGCGAATATGATCAACAAGCTCATGTTGTTCAAGCCATTTAGCTACTTCTATTGCTGCTTTTTCATGTTGATTTAAACGCACACCCATTGTACGAAGGCCTCTAAGCGCTAAATACGCATCATCGGCACTGGTACATTGCCCTAGTAAGTACGAGTTTTCGCGCAAGGTTGGCCAGTATTTTTTATTAGCAACAGCCACCCCCATCATCACGTCTGAATGGCCGACAATATACTTCGTTGCAGCCTGAATACTAATATCAACACCGTGCTCTAGCGGACGATAATGCAAACCGTTGCCGTAGGTATTATCAAGTATGGTCATTACGTTGTGCTCATTGGCTACTTTTACCATAGCAGGCACATCTTGCACTTCCATCGTAATAGAACCTGGAGATTCTAAAAACAACACTTTAGTATTTGGCTGAATGTAGTCTTTAATACCTGCGCCAATGGTTGGCGGGTAGTAGGTTGTTGTAATGCCCAGTCCCACTAAAATTTTATCGCAAAAATCGCGAGTTGGTTCGTACACGTTATCAACCATTAAAATATGATCACCGGTTTTTAAAAACGATAAAAATACTTGGCTAATCGCCGCTGCGCCACAAGGGTATAGTGCACAGCCTTCGCCGCCTTCAAGTTCTGTAATCGCTTCTTGTAGTGCAAAGTGTGTTGTTGTGCCCCGGCGCCCATAAAATAACGTTTTATCGCCACGGGTTTTAGCCGCTTCTTTTAAATCTGCTACAGTATCAAATACAATGGTAGATGCACGCTGTACAACGGGATTTACTACGCCATGTGTATAGGCTTTTTTGCGCCCTGATGATACCAGCTGAGTGTTTTTATTACTTTTACTCGACATTGTTAATCCTTAAGGGTTTGTGCGCCAATGCTCAATTAAATAACGAGAAATAGAGTCGGTTCTGGGCAGCTTTAAATGCTCCCCTTCTTCGTGCCAATTACCAAATTGCTCTAAGTCTTCACGACTAAACCATTTTGCATCGTCTAGCTCTTCTTTATCTACGTTAATTTCCTCAGATGTCGCCTCTGCAAAAAAACCAAGCATAATTGACGATGGGAACGGCCATGGCTGAGATGCAACATAACGTACGTTATCAACCTCTATGCCTGCCTCTTCTTTAACTTCACGCGCAACAGCTTGTTCCAGTGTTTCACCTGGGTCAACAAACCCAGCAAGCGACGAATACATACCAGTAGGCCACGTAGCTTGGCGACCTAACAAGCATCGCTCTACTCCGTCAGCAAATACCTTAGTAACCACCATAATTACCGCAGGATCGGTACGCGGGAATGTAGGATGCTTACAGTTTTCGTTTTCACACACTCTAGAGTGCCCGGCTTCCACTGAACGGTTTTTACTACCGCAGCGCCCACAAAAACGGTGCGTTGCATGCCAATAACATAAGCCTCTTGCAAGTGCGGCTATTGAGGCATATTTAATGGTCACTTGAGGCCCATATTGGCGAATATCAAAAAACTGAGCGCCCTCTATTAAAGGCGTAAGTATGCTTTCATTCAGATCAGAAACATCCAATGCAAACACACCATGTTTAGCATTGTTTAAACCAACAAAAATAGCACTCGTTAAATCTAAATGCGCCACTTGTTGATACGTTAAATAGCTTACTTTAGGGGTATCTTTAATAAATAGGGTTTGATTATTTTTAACTAAAACCCATTTACTTTGCGCCGACATTTGCGCTTTAAGCCACGATGGGTCTTTACGAAAATTTGAGCCTCTGTCTAGTGGCATGTTGCTGTAATGAAGCATGTAAGTCCTTGGTAACTCGTTATGCTTTAAAATTACCATAATCATTTAGCAAACCCAATTGATTACAGTAATAAAAAAAGCCTATATAAGGCTTAATTCATCTATTACGGCTTTGTATTAAAATCTCTCATGTTGCAGGCACTTAGCTTGCACCTTTTTAACTATTTTTTGCTGTTAAAGGAGTAAGGTATTATCAATTAAATGAAATTGCTCAGCGCTTTGTTTTAATACCTCTGCAGTTAACCGGTCAGCACCGTAAACATCGCACGGTACATTATATTGATTTTTTAAATGCCCAAGTAACAAAGCAAAGTCACCGTCGCCAGAGAGCAAAATAACCTTATCAAGATTCTTACCCTGCTCTAACATGTCTATTGTTATGCCTACATCCCAGTCACCTTTTGCACTGCCATCACGACGTTGAATAAATGGCTTTAGCTTTACGTCAAAGCCAATCGCACGCAAAATATTTTGAAACTGATTTTGCTTTTCATCCCCTCGATAAATAGCATACGCAAAAGCACATTCAATATTGTATTGCGCCTGCATTACCCGCCAAAACGCATTGTAGTCAAAGTTTTTTCCGTAACTCTCGCGGCACGTGTAATAAATATTTTGCACATCAACAAAAATACCTACGCGTGGTTTCGTGCTTTGCTGCTCGTTTTGTAAAGTCATTTAGTGTCCTAGTGAGGATTAATAGCAATAAAAGTAACGTTATAAAATAAGTGTACCTTGCAATTTATATTTAAGTAACCTAAATTAGTTACATACCCTTATGTAACCAATATTGGTTACATATTAAAAAGTAACCATTTTGAGATTTTTATGATTGGTGTGATCAGCGGCGATATTATTAAATCGCAAACAATCCCTAAGCAGCAATACGATGCCATGCTTTATCAACTAGAGCAAAGTTTGCGAAACATTTCGGGGGAGCAAACACTTTGGAATATATACCGAGGCGATGCCTTTCAGTTACAAGTTAATAATCCTGAGCTCCTTTTTAAAAATGCCATACTTGTATATTTACACCTTAAATCGTCAGGTTATGAGCTACGGCAAAGCTTGGCACTTGGGCAAATAGATAACCCACGCAGCGATATAAAAACAGCAACCGGTTCTGCTTTTACCCTTTCGGGGCAAGGCCTTGATAAAATAGGTAATCAACGCTTTGTTTTTAATATTAATGAGCAGCAGCTTGATGAAAGCTTAAATCTTAATTTAGCCTTTGCCGACGTATTACTCACTAAAATCACGCAAAAACAAGCAAATGCCCTGTATGTCTATTTAACATCATCAGACAACAGCCACGCGGCACTGGCTAAAGAGCTTAAAACAAGTCGCGAAAATGTAACCAAACTACTAAATTTAGCGCACTACCAACTTATAGAACGCTTTATTAAACACACACAACACGTTATAAAAAATACAATTAAAGGAGGTGAATAATGCAGTTTTCACTTTTACTGGTCGCGCTTATTATTGGCCACTTACTCGCTGACTTTTACTGGCAACCTATGAGTTGGGTAAACGAGAGAAACACTCGTCACTTTAAAGCCACTAAGCTTTATTTTCATGTACTCGTGCATGGTGTAACAAGTGCACTCATCGTTACCGTGTGGGAATACACATTTGGCTGGCAGCAACTAAGCAGTGTTTTAATTGCAACGGCAAGCATTATGGTGAGCCATTATTTTATTGATATAGCTAAATCGTATTCTAATAAAGGCGTGGTGCCTTTTTTACTTGATCAAATAGCGCACATACTCGTTATTATTGCGCTCAGTATTTGGCTAACTGATAACAATAGCTTTATGGCTGCAATTAATAATATGCTCACTGATCCCAAAATACTGTGGGTGGTATGCGGTTATTTAATTGTTTTAAGTCCCAGCGCCGTATTTATAAGAATGATGTTAGAGCGTTTAACAAGTAACTTTTCAAGTACTGGTAGCTTACCGCTTGCAGGGCAAAGCATTGGTATGCTTGAGCGCGTACTTATGCTGAGCTTTATATTGCTTGACCAATTTGCAGGGCTTGGTTTTTTACTTGCAGCAAAGTCGGTATTTAGGTTTGGTGATTTAAGTGCAAGCAAAGATAAAAAACTTACCGAGTACGTTATGCTCGGCACATTACTTAGCGTAAGTGTAACTTTATTTGTAGGCTTGGGTATTAACTATTTAATCAGGTAGGCAATACAGTAAGTACAAATTACAGGCAATAAAAAACGCGCTGCTTCTATTTATTCAAAAGAAGAGAGCGCGTTTTTTGTATCAGCCTTTAACCAAGTTCTAAATTAATTAAACGCCAATATAATCATTAACAATGATTAATCGTTATTTGTGCGACGACGGCGCTGGCCATTACCGCCAACAGATTCACGCTTTGCCCATGGGTTTTGCGCATTATCATCTGTTTTAGCTGCTGGCTTTTTAGAACCACCACGACGAGGACCGGTACCATTACCACCATTGTTCGGCTTTTTACTGTTAGGCTTGCTGCTATCAGATTTAGGCTTATTAAAAGGCTGCTTTTTCTTAGGCTTTTTAGACGGCAGTGGGCGAGCATCTAATGCGCGCTCTGCTACTGGGTTAATAGGCTCAAAACCGTCTTCTTCAGCACGTGGGATAAGCTCACCAATAAAGCGCTCAATACCGTATAAATCAACAGCATCTTCTGTTGTTACAAACGAAATCGCATGACCCGACGCACCGGCACGGCCTGTACGGCCAATACGGTGAACGTAATCTTCATATACATTTGGTAAGTCGTAGTTAACAACATGCGGTAATTCAACAATGTCTAAACCACGTGCAACAATGTCTGTTGCTACTAGTACGCGTACTTCACCACTTTTAAAACCATCAAGTGCTTTAACACGTGCGCCTTGTGATTTATTACCATGGATAGCCGCGCCTACAATGTCATCGCGCTCTAGTTGTTTAACTAAGCGGTTAGCACCGTGCTTTGTGCGGCTAAACACTAATACTTGTTGCCAATCGTTAGTGCGAATCAAGTGGCTTAGCAATGCTGTTTTACGTGTTTTATCTACCGCATAAACACACTGAGTAACACTTTTTGCAGTAGTATTTTTTGCAGCAACTGAAATTTCAACAGGGTCATTAATTAACCCTTTTGCTAATGCACGAATTTCGTCAGAAAATGTAGCCGAAAACATCAAGTTTTGACGTTTAGCAGGCATTTTAGCAATTAAGCGTTTAATGTCATGAATAAAGCCCATATCTAACATGCGGTCAGCTTCATCGAGTACAAGCACTTCAACGCTATCAAATTTAACTGCATTTTGATTATGTAAGTCGATTAAACGACCCGGCGTTGCGACTAAAATATCAACACCTTTACGAAGACGCTGCATTTGTGGGTTAATTTTAACGCCACCGTAAACTACAAATGAGCTCACATCCGAATGCTTAGCGTACTCTTCAACGTTTTCGCTTACTTGCAAAGCAAGCTCACGTGTAGGCGTTAAAATAAGTGCACGTACGTGGTTACTTTTAGCTTTAGGGCCTGACGACAAACGCTCAATAAGTGGTAATGTAAAACCCGCTGTTTTACCTGTACCTGTTTGCGCTGCTGCCATAACATCACGGCGTTCAATAATTGCAGGAATTGCTTGAGCCTGAATCGGCGTTGGCGTTTCATAGCCCTTTTCTAAAACCGCATTAACCAAAGACTGTGATAAACCTAAACCTTCAAAACTCATATAAACTCTCTTTTAAATTAGGCTACATTAGCCAGTTGCGCGCATTATACCTGTAGTAGCTAAGAATGCATGCCATTATTTACGTTGCGAGCAATTGAGCATAGCTTAATAAAATTAAACCTGTGCTCAAGTTGCTTAAAAATGCAAAAAACGGCCATAAGCCGTTTTATATTTATACTTAATTACTCTAAGTATAAGAGTTACTTAACACCTAACTCACGCAGGCGTTCTTGCAAGTAGCTATCTGCCGTGTAGCGCTCTGAAAGCACAACATCTGGATGCGGGTGTAAAAATAACGGTAGTGAAATACGCGATTTAGTAGATGCTTTACCCGTTGGGTTAATTACACGGTGAATTGTCGATGGGAAATACCCGCCCGACGCTTCTTGTAACATGTCGCCGATATTAATAATTAAGCTGCCAAAATCACATGGCACGTCTAACCAACCGCCATCTGTTTTTTGAACTTGTAAACCAGGCTCATTAGAAGCTGGTAATACAGTCAATAAGTTAATATCGCCATGGGCTGCTGCGCGAATAGCACCTGGCTCTTCATCACCCGTCATAGGCGGATAATGTAGGATACGTAACAATGTTTGCTCAGAGCCTGCAATCATGTCTTTTAAATCAATCGAAAACTTAGCACGTACATCAGCCGGAGATTCAGCCTGAACCCAACTTAATAACGTGCCAGCAAATTCACTTGCTAAACGGTAGTATTCACGTACATCAGCTTCAAGCTCTGCAGGAACGCGACCTTTAGGGTACACATGGAAGTACTCTTTAATGTCTTTTATTGTAAAGCCTTTCGCTACTTCAGATACTGAAGGCGGAAAGTAACCGTCTTGAGTGTCTTTAGAGAATAAAAAGTCGTGCTTTTGCTCTGAGTTAAAAAAGTCTTGCCAATTTTTGTAAATAGACTCAACTAAAGACTGTGGGATTGGGTGGTTTTTTAAAACGCCAAATCCAGTATTTCTTAACGATTCAACAAATTGTGCAGCCGCATCGGGAGCTTTATAATCAACAGTAGGTAATTGCATTGTACGTTCCAGTGAATAGGTTGTGTGAAGTGAGTTGCTTTTAATAGTGCTAAATTACTTATATAAAGTAGCAAAGCCTTCATTATAGCGCTATGCGAGGATAGACAAATGACCTCAAAAACATAAGGACATATGTCCGCAAAGCATAGTCACCGCCACTTGGCTTGATCAAGATCAACTTATAAAAAAACGTTGAATTTGCAAGGTTTAGTGCTTATATATGGTCTACTAGGGCGTGCTGACCTTTGGTGGGTGAATTTGTAGCAGACTGTTTGGTATTTAAGCAAGGCAGAGCCTGTGATGTGTGGTTGTTCCCCATAAATAGGCGATAACGCAGCATAAATGCCAAACATGCGCTACCCTTTGGGTTCTTTCTAGGGACGATTAACTCTTTGTTGCTCGGTTTTTACTTAGTCCACTAGGTTACAAACCTCGCGCCGCGATTAAATCGCCCCTAGATTGAACAAATTTCAATCCACAACGGTCAACACGCCCTAATATAATATAATATATTTTATTTGTGTAAATAAGGCTCCCCATGCGACAAAAAGTATCTTTTAAAAGCGGCGATTTAGAACTTGCCGGCCAACTTGAACTTCCCTCTGGTGACGTTAAGTTTTACGCGCTATTTGCACACTGCATTACCTGCGGTAAAGACATTGCAGCAGCCACTCGTATTAGCCGAGCTTTAACACAACAAGGCATTGCCGTACTACGTTTCGACTTTACCGGTTTAGGTAATAGCGATGGCGACTTTGCTAACAGTAACTTTTCATCAAACATTCAAGATTTAGTATCTGCGGCAAATCATTTACGTGAGCATTTTGCGGCGCCGCAACTACTCATTGGCCACAGTTTAGGCGGGGCTGCCGTTCTTGCTGCTGCGGAGCATATTCCTGAAGTATCGGCTATTACAACCATTGGTGCACCGTCAGATGCGCAGCACGTAGCGCATAACTTTGAAGCACACCTTGATGAAATTAACGCAGCAGGTGAAGCTAAAGTAAACTTAGCCGGCCGTGAATTTACTATTAAAAAGCAATTTATTGACGATATAGCCAAGTACGATAAAAGCCACATAAGTAAACTTAAGCGCGCATTATTAGTAATGCACTCCCCTATTGATGCGACGGTAAATATTAGTGAAGCTGAAAAAATTTATGCATCAGCCAAGCATCCTAAAAGCTTTATTAGCCTAGATAACGCCGATCACCTTTTAACAAATAAAAACGATGCCGACTACGCAGCACAAATAATTGCAACGTGGGCAAACCGTTATGTTAAGTACGACAAAACTAAATACACGGCAAGTTTAACGGGTGGCAATGTACTCGTTGAAGAAAAAGACCATGTATTTACTCAGCACGTAAGTACAAAAGATCATACTTGGCTTGCAGATGAGCCAATAAAAGTAGGTGGTAAAAACTTAGGTCCCGATCCGTATCATCACTTATTAGCGGGGCTTGGTGCCTGTACGGCCATGACACTACGCATGTACGCTACACGTAAAAACTTACCACTGGAGCATGTAAAAGTAGAGCTTGATCACACTCGCGATTACAACAAAGATTGCGACGATTGTGAGCAAACAGGTAATCTTGAAGCCATTACCCGTAAAATCACCTTACGTGGCGACTTAACTGAGCCACAGCGCCAGCGTTTACTCGAAATAGCCGACAAATGCCCAGTACATAAAACACTGCATAACAACCCGGTTATTGTAAGTGAACTGGTAGAGTAACTACCATAAAATTAATATAGCGCAGCTAACACTGCGCTGTGATTTAACTTTTATAAACCTAATTTTTACTATCTAAAAATCCCTCTACTTCTTTACTCATTCTGTCCACCAGCCATTTTGGCCCGCCATCGTACATGTCGTTATGGCGTGATTTTTCTATCATTATTTGCGTAACAGGAAACTTATCCAACTCTGAATCGTTTAACAGCACATTCGCATCAGCTGGGTAATCACTACCGCGAAGTGTAAGTACGCGAATGTTTTTATTGCGTGGGATCAACATGCGGCGATGATCGAGCGTAATAATAGTGCTAACTTCATTGGGGTAAATAGAGCCGTGTAATGACGAAATATCCCCGCCGTTTGAGTGCCCAAATAAGGTGAGTTTTGTAAAATCATACGCTGGGTATTCACTCGATAGCTCATTAACTAAAAACTTAAGCGTCACTACGCCACGATGCCAGTTTTCCATACGAGTGGTTAAATAAGGTTGCTCACGATTAAGATCAGGGTCGCTTTTTAGTTCATGTGCAACGGCTACTGTTAAATATCCACGCTGACTAAACGCATTACTAACAAACGTATATTCATTATGGCTAATCCCGTAGCCCGCATTAATAAACGCTACAGAGCATTTTACTTGAGCTGTACACTTAGCATTGTTACTTGGTAATGTGATATTGATAGGAATAGTGCGATTACGGCTTTCATCAGTTATAACGCCATCGTTTGCATAGCTTGTTGCGCCTATTACTGATGTGCTTATAACTGATGTACTTAGAGCTAGTGCGCTTAATATAAAAAGCTTTTTAAGTGTTTTTTGCATATTTAAATTTATATAAATTATTGTTTTTAATTAAAAATAACTTTTACTTTATAGCTTTGCATTCTCTATTGTCAAACTATGCGATAATAGCCGCCATTGTTTAAATATATTTAGTAAAAGATCCAATAAATGAAATCATACAATAGCATTCAAGAACGTATAGAAATTTTAGAAGACAAACTAACTGCAATACATGACGAAATCGAAACACTAAAAGCACCTGCTAAAAACAACAATGAACGTATTATTTTTAAGTTTATTGAAACAGGCAGCACAGGTAAAACGAAGGATTTTGTTCGTGAGTTAGGCATTAAATCACCGCGTGACGGTTTGTTTTCGTCAGGTGACGTTACAAAACTAATTAAAGATGGCGCTGAAGATATTTCACCAGCGTTATTAGAAATCGCAAGACAGCTTGCCAGTGCACGTAATAAAAATGGCCCAAGCCGTTAATTACCCAGTCACGCAGTATCTAGAAGCCCAGCCAGGCTGTCGCTTCTAGATATTTAATCATATTAAACTAAATTAATCACATAGTTCTATATTAAGGCTGGTAAGCAAGTTTAGTGCTTCGAAGCGATCAAACTTAGCATTCGCTAAATATTATTATTCAAATCTATATTAAACGCCGTGGCACCTACAAAATCACATTTTGTTAAGTTAGTTTGAAAAAACTCACTATCGCGAAAATCTGTTCCTGTAAATTCACTACCGCTTAAATCAGCGTGTCTAAAATCAACATTTTTGGCAAAGCAGTGTGTTAGTTTGAGGGCTTTGAGAGTTAATTCAAAAAAAGAACTATTACTGAGCTCACAATAATTAAAACTCACCGGTGCGTTAATACTAAGCGCTGGCCAATCTACATCAGCCCATTGCAAACTATTTAATTTACAGTGGCTAAAATTTACATTTTCAAGCGAACTGTAGTTCCATTTAAGTGACGATAAATTACAGTTTTTAAAACTACATTCTATAAATCGGCAATGTTTAAACTGCCCGCCTGAAAAGTCGCAATCGATAAATATACACTCTTCAAACTCAGAGTTTTCAGTTAGCTGCTCTGCGTACTGCAAAGCATTAAATTGCTCATCAAAATACTGGTTATTGTTACTTAACAACACAATTCACCTATTAAATTTAACCCGTGTAGCCATTACTTTTAGGTAAATCTTTTTTAAGCGCAAGCACTGCAATAAAAATCAAAGCAAATAGTGGAAATAGCGCTAAACAGCCACCCACAAAAGCTAAAACACCCGGCATAGTACTTTTACGCTTACCTATTTTGTAGCTAATTACAGCAAAAATAGGAATACACAGCACAATAATAAAAACTAAAAACTCACCAAATAAGGTTGCATTGATCGACATAATAATTCCTTTTCATCTGTTCGTTTAAAACACACTCTGCTTTAAATTTAACCACAAAAAAACCCTCAAGCATATAACTTAAGGGTTTTTAAAATTAGCTTAAAAGCTAAGCAAAAATTACTCTTCGCTTGATACTTCTTTTTCTACAACACTAATTGCAAGCTCAGCTAACGAGTCAAGGTTAGGTTTGCTTGGCGCGTTGGTTAATAAACACGACGCTTGTGTTGTTTTAGGGAAAGCAATAACGTCACGAATGTTATCGGTACCACATAAAAGCATTGCTAAACGGTCAAGGCCAAATGCTAAACCAGCATGTGGTGGTGTGCCGTATTTAAGTGCATCAAGTAAAAAGCCAAACTTGTCTTGTTGCTCTTGCTCGTTAATACCTAAAATTCTAAATGCAGTTTCTTGCATATCTGCATTATGAATACGTACCGAACCGCCACCAACTTCGTAGCCGTTTAATACCATATCGTAGGCATCTGAAATAGCTGCTGCTGGGTTTGCTTCAAGCTCACTGGCGTTAATGTCTTTTGGTGCAGTGAATGGATGATGTACAGCATGTAATGTGCCTTCGTCATCTTCTTCAAACATTGGGAAGTCTACAACCCAAAGTGGTGCCCAGCTATTAAGGTTAGTGATTTCTAAATCAACACCAATTTTAACGCGCAGTGCGCCCATTGCTTCATTTACTGTGTTGCGCTTATCGGCACCAAATAAAATGATATCGCCAGACTGAGCATTAGTACGCTCAAGTAATTTAGTAATTACGTCTTCGCTTAAAAACTTAGCTACTGGTGATTGAACACCCTCAGCGCCTGCAGTGTGGTCGTTTACTTTCATCCACGCCATGCCTTTAGCGCCGTAAATACCAATAAACTTAGTGTAATCGTCAAGTTGTTTACGAGAAAGCTTAGCGCCACCCGGTACAGTTAACACAGCAACGCGACCTTTTTCGTCGTTAGCCGGACCTGAGAAAACATTAAACTCTACGTCTTTAACTAAATCTGCAACATCAACCAATTTCATTGGGTTACGTAAATCTGGCTTATCAGAACCGTAAAGGCTCATTGCCTCGCTGTAAGGCATGATTGGAAAATCGCCTAAATCAACGTTTAGTAATGTTTGCCACATCTCGCGGATCATTTTTTCAGTCATACCACGTACTTGATCAGAGCTCATGAACGAGGTTTCTATATCTATTTGGGTAAATTCTGGTTGGCGATCGGCACGTAAATCTTCATCACGGAAACATTTAACAATTTGGTAGTAACGGTCAAAACCCGACATCATCAACAATTGCTTAAACAACTGTGGTGACTGTGGTAAAGCGTAAAAACTACCTTTGTGAACGCGGCTTGGTACTAAATAATCGCGCGCACCTTCTGGCGTTGCTTTAGTAAGTACTGGTGTTTCGATGTCTAAAAAGCCGTTTTCATCTAAAAAGCGACGAACAAAGCTGCTTGCTTTAGCACGTAATTTAATACGGTCACTCATTTCTAGACGACGTAGGTCTAGGTAGCGGTATTTTAAACGACGCTCTTCAGAGTTTACTTGGTTAAAATCAAGCGGTAATGGCTCTGAGCGGTTAATAATATTAAGCTCTTTACCTAAAATTTCGATCTCCCCTGTTGCCATGTCTTTATTTACTTGGCTGTCTGGGCGTGCGCGAACAATACCTTTTAACTGAACACAAAATTCTTGGCGAAGTGTGTTAGCTGAACTCATTAACTCTTCAATGTCAGAGTCGAATACAACTTGTACTAAACCTTCTCTATCGCGTAAATCGACAAAGATAAGTCCACCAAGGTCACGTCGTTTGTTGATCCAGCCACATAGTTCAACTTCTTGATCTACGTGAGTTTTATTTAGCTGTCCGCAATATATAGAGCGCATAGTTTTCCTGTCAGATAAAAGGCTTAAACGGCTAAACTTATTTGTTTTAAGGCGTGTGATTTAAAAAACAGGTCACCACAATACAAATAAAGCCGCTAGCAATCTAAAAATAATCAAATTAAGCCCTGCATTATACTCAACTAACATTAAGATGCTAGGGCGTGTGCCGCTTTTGCCCCTGAATTTACAGCAGCTCGTTTTGTTATTTGCTACACTATCGCCACTTTATAATAAGGCGCTAGTTTGTATGTTATATATTGGATGCCCGCAGTGGTCGAGTAATGCATGGAAAGGCAATTTATTTTCAAGCCAATGTAAAAACGCCGATATGCTTAGCCAATACGCACAACACTTTAATTCTGTTGAAGGCAATACCAGCTTTTACGCTGATCCTTCGCCAAGCACCGTATTGCGCTGGGCAAACAGCGTACCCGACGATTTTAAATTTACTTTTAAGTTTAATCGTCGCTTTAGCCACGAGCTGCACCTAACTAATGTTCAAACCGAGCTTACTGATTGGCTTAACTTGTTTACCCCTATTTTAGAAAAAATCGGGCAAATCATGCTGCAATTACCTAAAGCATTTGGTCCTGGTGACTTACCCAAACTCGCCCAATTTATTAGCCTATTACCAAAAGAGGTTAATTACGGTGTAGAGGTACGTCATACTGCGTTTTTTCAAAAGGGCGAAGCCGAAATAGCGCTTAATCAGTTATTAATGGCAAACAACATAAATCGCATATCGATGGATACTCGCGCCCTATTTGCGGTAAAACCAACAACCGAAGCGCTAATAGACGCACAGCAAAAAAAGCCGCATTTACCCGTGCATGCCATTGCTACAAGCACGCAACCCATGGCGCGCTTTGTTATCGCCGATTTACAAAACGACTATAAACCCTTTTATAAACCGTGGCTAAGTAAAGTAAAACAATGGCTTGATGAAGGAAAAACCCCTTATGTGTTTTTTCATACAGCAGATAACCGAGAAGCGCCATTATTAGCAAGGCAGTTTTGTAAGGACCTAGGTTATGATCACAAAGCATTAAACCCATTTACTGGCGAAAAAGAAGCCCACCAGCAAGCACTTTTTTAAAAGTAAAACGACAGAGAAGCAATAATGAGTGAATACGCACGTTACTTTACCGGCTACCCAGCTAACATTGTTGAGCAAGTATTAAGCCTTATAGATAACAACAAGGTATGTGACTACTTACTTAAAAAGTATCCGCAAGCACATACCATTACTAGCGATAAACTACTTTATAACTACGCAACCGAGCTTAAAAAACAGTATTTAAAAAATGCACCACCGTTTGGGCGCGCAGCATTTAAAAAGCAAGGCGACATGGTCACCAACGCACTTGGTACACATACGTATCGAATGCAAGGTAAAACCCGTAAGCACGATTTAGCGATAAACAGCGACTTACTGCGCGCTCCCGAGCCATTATTAAAAGCGTTAGTGGTACATGAGCTCGCCCACTTTAAAGAAAAAGATCACAACAAAGGCTTTTATCAACTTTGCTGCCATATGGAGCCGAGTTATCACCAGCTAGAGTTAGATTTAAGAATTTTTTGTGTGGTCGTCGCAATGGGAGAAAATCCTTATTTAAAATAAGGGTTTTACCGTTGTTTAACTGAGTGAAAATAACGCCCATGCTTAAGTTAATATTTCCTTCCATAACCAAGCGTTCATACCCAGTCTTTTATCCCCGTAAGCAACTCACAACTTAACGCCTGCCCTTAATAAAAACAAAAAAGTTTAAAACTACATAATTGCCCTACATTTGAGAACTACACTCTTAATAGCTAATTCTTTCTATGTACTCTTAATCTTTGGAGTTTTAAATGATGAAAAATACCTATGCCTTTTTACTCAGTGCACTGTGCTGTGTAACCTTAAGTGCCTGCAACGAGCAAAACAGCCAATCACTTGAACAATCAAGCCTCAATGATTTTACTCTAACAAGCTCAAAGGTAAGCGATGGCGGTAACTTGCCTATTACTTATACGTGCGATGGGCAAAGCATTAGCCCTCCACTTAACTGGAGCGGTGCACCTAACACAACCAAATATTATGCGTTAATTATGGATCATAAAGCGCCAGAGGGAATGCATTGGTATTGGACCATGTACAATATTGCCGCCGATAAAACACGAATTAAAGCGGGCGAAACTCTCGGTGAAGTAGGCTCTAATAGCGTAAACGATTTAAACCAATATGCGCCGCCTTGCTCTAAAGGTCCAGGTGAAAAAAGCTATACTTATACTGTGTATGCGTTATCTGCACCGGTTACCTTTAATAGCGATACAAAAGTAGATCGCTCAGCATTACTCGCCGCTGTAAAAAATATTACTCTCGATACTGCAAGTATGACGGTTAAATACTCGCGAAGCGCTAATAGCGCCGAGCAAAAACCGGATTCAAAACCAACACCAAACGAGCAACCAAAGCCTGACAAATCATATTTAACCGCTAACGTAAAATCACCTCGTTGTGATGCTATTACACAATCAGTAAGTAATGCAGGGTTTGATCAAAGCGTATCTGTTACGTGCGATGAACAATATGCTTATATTGCCTCATCTACTTATCCTGATCATGACGTAATGACTGGTATTACAGGTACTAACGAGCAAATACCTGTTCCAGCTAAAGACTACGCCGCACCTATAAAGCTAAATCCTAAAAAAGCAAAAGCAATAACAACAATTGATGCAGCCGTAGGTGTTGCCGTTAATGGCGTACCAATATACGACTATTCTTCGCAAGGTGAACTGGACGTAAATAGCTACGATGAAAAACACGACACTTTAGCACTCGGACAGTTAGATATATGTGGCGGACACGCAGGACGAGGTGATGACTACCATTATCATGTATCGCCAACGTGTATGATTGACACAATGAAAAACCAATCAAGCGATGCCATTATTGGTTGGGCTTACGATGGTTACCCGCTGTATGGCAGTAAAAACCCAGACGGCAGTGCAATTGCCAAAGGTGACCTTGATGTATGTAACGGACAAACCGACGACACATTTGGTTATCGCTACCAAACATCAGCTACACCGCCGTATATTATTCAGTGCTTAGTAGGTGAAGTAGATACCGCAAAATTACCAAGAGTGTCACCACTTAGTGGCGATACTCAAGGTATAAGAGCCGATCTGCGCCCGCCACAAGGAGGCGTTGAAAACTTAACGCACGCAATCTCTGAAAATGGCAGCCGTACAATGAGCTATTCATACAAAGGTGAAAACTACTTTACTACCTACAGCCCTGCATCACAGGGAAAAGACTGCTATAGCTTTAAACAAAAAACCATCAGTAATGGTGGCAAAGTTCAAACAGGTACATTTTGTAGAGGCCCGCAGCCAAATCACCTTACTCCAACAGTCACTAAGCAAAATACAAATCCTGCCATTACAGGCAAGCATAACTTAAAGCTAGAAGCATGGGCTGATAACTGGTTTACAGCCTACATAGGCGAGCAGTTACTTGTTGAAGATTCGGTGCCTATAACCACAGAGCGCTCATTTAATGCCGAAAGCATTACGTTTTCTGCAAACTACCCTATTGAGCTTAATTTAATAATTAAAGACTTTAAGCAAAACGACACTGGGCTTGAATACATCGGTGCTAAAAATCAGCAAATGGGTGATGGCGGTTTCATTATGCAACTTACCGACACCGATACAAATAAAGTAGTTGCCGTAAGCGATCAAAGCTTTAAATGCGAAATACTTCACAAAGCGCCGCTTAACAAATTATGCGAAAGCGAATCAAACCCTGTCGCAGGCGAAGGTGTTTGTACATTTATGTCAAAAGAAGCGCCAACTAACTGGCTGCAAAGTAACTTTGATAACGCAAACTGGGCTAATGCAGTAGAGCACAACTTTGCCGGTGTAGGACCAAAAGACGGTTACGACGATATTAACTGGGATGAAAACGCAAAATTCATATGGGGCGAAGACTTAGAAACCGACAACACCCTTATTTGTAAAGCAACTATTGAGCAACATCAATAAACAAAAAGGTCAACCGCCTCAATAAAAGGTAGTAATTATGTATTTTTTAAAAAAATTAAAATGGCTAATGCTATCGTGTATTTTAACAAGTATGAGCACTCAAGTGAGCGCCCATGTGTTAAAAAACACAACAGCCCAAGTAATTTTAAGAGACGGGCAAGTTGAGGTTAAAGTATTAACTAATGCTGAGCATTTAATTTCAGCGCTGCAAAGCGAGCAAGCATGGCTTATGGGCGATATTGATAAGCTTATGCCTACAAACTTAAGTGCAGAGCAACAAGAAGAGTTTGTAAAAAATGCACTTAAACAAAAAACGAGCTTACGTGTAAATCAGCAAGTTATCGTGTTTGAACGCGTCGCTTTTACCACCAGCAACAACGAAGCGCACGACCTAGAAATTGTTTTTCAAGCGAAGCACACATTTACAACAGTAGATGATCTTGCTATATCGTTCCCTAAAAGTTTAGGTGCAGTACACGCAAGCTTTGTAAAACCACAATATAAGTTACTGGGTGCTGGCGATACCGCAAAAATAAAGTTTTAGCCCAAGAATCAACATACCTAAAAAGCTTACTTAAAAAGGATTTTAGTAAGCAACTCCCTAAATACGCTAATTGTAGGCACATAATCAATATGCAATACTGCTTGGTACGTTAACACATGATTTTTACTATTTGCCAATCAGTGAAATTAATACATAAATTCTTTTTAGCTTTTTTTATCACTAATATCGCCCTTGTTGGGCTTATGTTTGTGTTTATATACATGACCTTTTCGTCAGGGTTTAACGACTTTGTTGAACAAGAAGAAACAAAGCATGTAGCAACGGTTAAGCAGCAACTTATTGAGCTTTATAGCGAATTAGGCAGTTGGCAACCCATTACGCAAAACACACAATTATGGCGCTCTATTGTGGAGCCACAAAAAAAGCCAGGCGAGCCTGAAACGAATAAACACACAAGCACCCCACCCAAACCAAATAGCAGCAATGCAACGCCCTCTTTATTGTGGGTACACTTACCTGCAGGTTCCCTTAAAACTGGGCAGCGTATAAGTTTATATGATCAAAATAAAAAGGTTGTTGTTGGTAGAGCTAATTTAAACGACAACCCACATATAGAACCTATTTTATTAAACAATAACGTTATAGGCTGGATAGGTTTAGTACCTTCAAAGCTTGTGCAAAGTAGCCCAGCAAAAGCCTTTTTAGCAGCGCAATTTCATAACTATTTTATGATCACATTACTCGTTATTGCGCTCGCATTTATTATGGCTATTGTGTTATCTCGCCATTTAATAAAACCAATAAAGCAAATAGTAACTGGCACCGATGAGTTAACAAAAGGAAATTTTGCCAGCAGAATAACCTCCTCTAGTAAAGATGAGCTAGGTACCCTATCCAACAACTTTAATGCCTTAGCCCACACGCTTGAGCAAAACCAACAAATGCGGTTTCAATGGGTGTCAGACACATCCCACGAATTAAGAACCCCACTTACCGTACTACGCTCGCATTTACTAGCCGTACAAGATGGCGTATTTACAGCCGACACAAAGCGCATTAATTTACTCATAAACCAAGTAGATAATTTAAGTCACATTGTTGACGACCTAGCCCAACTAGCACAAACAGATAGCGTTAATTTAACCTATAACAATGCGCGTACTGATTTAATAAGCATTTTTGAGCAATCAATTGAAAACTACACCGCTCGCTTTAAAGAGCGTGAATTAAATGTAGATAGCAAAAGCTTAGCCAAAGCCGGTAAATGTATAATAAATGGCGATAAAGAACGCCTTGTGCAACTATTTTCAAACCTGTTAGAAAATACCTGCAGATACACGCATAAAGGTGGGCAAGTAATAATACTTGCCAACAAAACACCTAATAAAATTGAGCTTATTTTACAAGACTCAGCCCCAGGTGTTTTACCAAACGACTTACAAAAATTATTTGAGCGTTTTTATCGCGTTGAAAAATCTCGAAGCCGAGAGCACGGCGGCTCGGGCTTAGGACTTGCACTTTGCAAACAAATAGTAGAGGCACATGGCGGTCAAATATCGTTGCACAACTCACCACTCGGTGGGCTAGAAGTAAAAATAACACTGACACTTTTAGGTTAAAATAATGGCATCACAAAAAATACTTATCGTTGAAGACGAAGAAAACATTGCAGAGGTACTTATTGCCTATACTAAGCAACAAAATTACGAAACTGAGCACTTTAATAGCGGCAAAGGTGTAGTTAGTTTTGTAAAACAAAACGCTGTAGATTTAATACTTCTTGATTTAATGCTGCCAGATGTTGATGGCATAGAACTATGTAAGCAAATTAGAGCCTTTTCAAACGTGCCTATTATTATGCTTACCGCAAAAAGTGAAGAAATAGACCGCTTACTGGGTTTAGAGCTCGGCGCCGATGACTACATATGCAAACCTTTCAGCCCTAAAGAAGTTATAGCGCGCATAAAAGCTGTACTAAGAAGGACCAGCCAGCCTAAAACCAACATCATCATTTATAATAATTTTCAATTACACGAAGACGATTACGAAGCCCGCCTAAACGGCAAAAGTATTGGCTTTACCGCCGTCGAGTTTAAAATATTTTTACTATTTATAAGCCACGTAGGTCGTGTTTTTACCCGCGAAGATATTATTAATAACGTATACAGTGATACAACCGACATATTCGATCGCAACATAGATACACACATTAAAAATATACGAAAAAAGATTAACGACGTTCAAGCAGGACTAAACCCAATAGCTGCGGTTTATAGTGTGGGTTATAAGTTTAAAGAGTAGGTTTACTTATTCAAATAAAGCTAACATGACGAAAAAGCGCGATATAAATCGCGCTTTTATTTTAATCACTAACCTGAACACTCATAACTAAGGATTAATAGCAGAGCAAACGTTGGGTTTCGTTTCACTCAACCCAACCTTGTATCTCTTCTTGATGAGTGTTTAGCTAGCACTTGTCACATCGGGAAGACAGTGAGCTCGTACCCAACCAGAGTGTGAAAATGCTGTGACGTAGATTGAGCCCTGACTTCCTAACCTCCATTAAACTGAATGGTATCCTAGCGCCCCAACTAAGGGTGACGCTGCATGTACAAGGGGAGTAGATAGAGATGAAAGCTTTTATTGGCATTGATGTGGGTAAAGAAAAGTTAGATATTTCCTGGCTACGCGATGTAGTCAAAAGTAAAAAGAAAACGAAGATTTTTAAAAATAACCCGCAGGGCTATCAAGAGTTAGTTGCCTGGTTGATAAAGAATACAAATTTAGAAGCACAAGATATTGTTATTACAACAGAGCCCATAGGTGTTTATAGCGAGCCGCTGATGTATTTCCTATATGAGCAAGGATTTATTTTATTACATGTAAATCCTGGTAAAGCAAAACAGTACGCAAGTTCATTAGGGCTTGTCCATAAGACAGACAAGTCAGACGCCACAATGCTTGCTCGTTATGGTCATGACCAACAGCACTCACTTTTAAGTTGGCAGCCTGAGCCTGTTGAAGCGAGAGAGTTAAAAGTAATGGCGCGTAGACTTGAAGCACTTGAGCAAGACTTACGTCGCGAAGAAAATCGTTATGAAGCTGTTGGTTTCTCAGGTGCATCTACTCGAGTTACTCAGTCAATTGAAGATATGATAGCTGCACTAAAAACTGAGATAGGCAAGCTAAAAAATGACATTGATGAGCATATTGATAGACACCCACAATTAAAAAAGAACCGCCAATTGCTTCAAAGTATCAAAGGTGTTGGAGATGTAATATCACGTATGATGGTGTCCTTGATGGCATGTAAACAGTTTAAAAATGCCAAGCAATTAGCTTGTTACTTAGGCTTAATACCTAAGCTTAATGAGTCAGGCAAACGGGCTGGAAAAACAACCTTAAGCAAAGAAGGGCCTGGGTATATAAGGGCTAAATTGTATATGGCTGCTGTAGTAGCTGTACAACATAATCCAGATATAAAAGCCCAAAATAAGCGATTAGTGGAGCAAGGTAAAACAAAAATGCAGGCAATTGGTGCTGCAATGAGAAAGCTGACACATATCTGTTTTGGTGTTGTGAAGAATCAAACTGAATATCAGCCCCAAGCTATTTAAAGAAAGCTTGAGGCTGGTTAGAAGAGATGGTATCTACGTAAATAGGCTTAAAGTCCTAAGCCTGCCATAAAATCATCATCGGCATCGTCTTGCTCTACTGCGGTAGATGCTTTTTCTTTATCCGCTTTTTTACGTGCTTCGTTTTCAATTATGTCATCAGGGTCTAGTGCTTCTGCAATATCAAAGTCGTGTAATTTAATAAACTCTGTTTTATCCATCGCTAATTCCAAGTAAAAGATATTTTGTTTACTTGTAGTGAATGTTACGCGGCGGGCTTGCGGGCGATCCATGGTGGTATCTACCGATATTTGCACTTGCTTGTTTATTGCCATCATTTTTGGCTGGTTTTGCGTAATTGAAGTATGTAACTGCTCGCGCACTTTAGACGTAAAGTCGCCAACAATTTGATTCATCAACTCGCCTAGTACGTTTGATACGTCGTCTGATAAATGGCTATGCGCTATTTCATCTTCTGGCATCCCCATGTTGCGCATGTAATCGCCATAAATTTCCATCGCCGCTTGCGAAGTAAAGTTGGTAATTACAAGCCCTGTAAAACCGCCGTCAAATAAAACAAAGCAGCCAATATCTGGTCGCATACATGTACGTGTTATTTTTTGCACCATGGCTGAGTAGCTAATACCATTACCGCTGGCTGAAGTGAGTACGCCTGTCACTGAATGACAAAGGGTTGCTAATATATCGTCTGTGCTGATGACCTTACTTTTGCTCATTTAATCTTCTCTTTTATACTTATTATTCATAATTCTAGTCAAGCTACTGAATTTATCACTGACTATCCAGTATAAAATGTTAAAATAGCGCCATTATTTACAAAGAGACTGCCTTCGTGACCATAAAAGACAGTATTTATGCCTCTGAGCAACAAGTAAAAGATTTTAGCTTTGACCAAAATGTAGTCGAAGTTTTTCCAGATATGATTCAGCGCTCGGTACCGGGCTACGCAACTATTGTCAGTACAATGGGTAAGCTTGCGGGTGAGTATGCACAAAGTAACTCAAATCTTTATGATTTAGGCTGTTCACTGGGTGCAGTAACGCTTAGCATGCGACGAAATATTCGCACCGATAACTGCCATATAATAGCGGTAGATAATTCTCAAGCTATGGTTGAGCGTTGTAAGGTACATTTACAAGGTTTTAAATCAGATGTGCCTGTTACTGTTACTTTGGGCGATATTAACGAGCTTGAGATTCAAAACGCCTCAGTAGTAGCAATGAACTTTACTTTGCAGTTTATTCCACATGCGCAGCGCCAAGCTGTGCTTGAAAAAATATATGCTAATTTAAAACCTGGCGGCGTATTACTGTTAAGCGAAAAAATTAAAGCTGAAAACGAGCAATGCGACAATTTATTGATTGATTTGCACCACGACTTTAAACGACACAATGGTTACTCTGAGCTTGAAATAAGCCAAAAGCGTACCGCCATCGAAAACGTTATGCGCCCAGATACACTAAGCGCTCACTTTACTCGCTTACAAGATATTGGTTTTAGCCAAACTCAAGTGTGGTATCAATGTTTTAATTTTTGCTCAATGGTAGCAATTAAATAAAGAGAGTCATCCATGTCTCAATGGTTTAACCAATTTTACGCATCTATCGCACAAAGCCCACTTAGTCATTGGCTAGAAACCTTGCCTGCACAATTAAAACATTGGCAAAACGAGGCTAGCCACGGTGATTTACCTAAATGGCAAAAAGTACTTAAAAACTTGCCAGAGGTGGCTACAACACACGTTGATATTTCTACTAAGGTAGAAATTGGCGCACCAGGGGAGATGAGTGATGGCGAGCAAAAGCAAGCCATGCATTTATTAAAACGCATGATGCCATGGCGCAAAGGCCCATTTAGTGTGCATGGTATTGAAATAGACACAGAGTGGCGCAGTGATTGGAAGTGGGACCGCCTGCTTCCTCATATTGAGCCATTAAAAGGCCGCACCGTATTAGATATTGGTTGTGGCTCAGGTTATCATTTATGGCGTATGCGCGGTGAAGGCGCAGAGTTTGTAGTGGGTATTGATCCGTCTGATTTATTTTTATGTCAGTTTCAGGCAATTAAACACTACAACCCAGACGAAAACGTGCATTTACTGCCACTAGGCGTTGAAGCATTACCTGAGCTTAAAGCGTTTGATACGGTTTTTTCGATGGGCGTACTTTATCATCGTCGCTCACCTATCGACTTTTTAGCGCAGTTAAAAGCCCAGCTTCGCCCCGGCGGCGAACTCGTACTTGAAACGCTAGTAATTGAAGGTGATGAAAACACAGTATTAGTGCCTACCGACCGCTACGCTAAAATGCGCAACGTTTGGTTTATTCCAAGTACTGCAGCATTAAAACTGTGGATGGAACGCGTTGGCTTTAAAGATGTACAAATAAAAGATTGCGCTATTACCACGCTTGAAGAACAACGCAAAACAGACTGGATGGAAAACGAATCGTTAATCGACTTTTTAGATCCAAACGATACAAGTAAAACAATTGAAGGCTACCCCGCTCCACTTCGAGCCATATTAACCGCAAAAGCATAGCTGTTAATTTAACGCCTTTAATACTAAAAAAACGCCTATGGGCGTTTTTTTGTTTATTTAAACAACAGACAGCGGACAAGTGTCCTTGTTAATTATTTCAAAATTACATTTGAGCTAGCCGCGACCTTGCAATTGTTGTAAAATACGCGCGTTTCTAAGCAACCCAAAACAACTATTTTGAGGAAAACCTGTGAGCGAACAAAAACAGTCTCTAAGCTATAAAGACGCGGGCGTAGATATCGACGCTGGTAATGCACTTGTTGAGCGTATTAAAGGCGTAGTTAAAAAAACTCGTCGTCCTGAAGTAATGGGCGGAATTGGTGGTTTTGGCGCACTTTGCGAAATTCCTGAAGGCTACAAGCAACCAGTATTAGTTGCAGGCACAGATGGCGTTGGTACTAAACTACGTTTAGCAATCGACTTAAAAAAACACGATACTGTTGGTATTGATTTAGTTGCGATGTGTGTAAACGACTTAATTGTTCAAGGTGCTGAACCCCTGTTTTTTCTAGATTACTATGCAACTGGTAAACTAGATGTAGACACAGCAGCTGACGTAGTTACAGGTATTGGCAAAGGTTGTGAAATTTCAGGTTGTGCCCTAATTGGTGGCGAAACAGCTGAAATGCCAGGTATGTATGATGGTGAAGACTACGACATGGCAGGCTTTTGTACAGGCGTTGTAGAAAAATCTAAAATTATTGATGGCACAAAAGTAGCAGCAGGCGATCAGCTTATTGCACTTGCTTCAAGCGGCCCTCATTCAAATGGCTTCTCTTTAATTCGTAAAGTACTTGAAGTGTCAAAAGCTGATACCAGCGCTGAATTTGAAGGTAAAACTTTAGGCGAAACCTTACTTGAGCCTACGCGTATTTACGTAAAACCTTTACTTGAGTTATTCAAAAACGTTGACGTACATGCGCTTTCGCATATTACTGGCGGCGGTTTTTGGGAAAACATTCCACGCGTATTACCCGCTTCAGCAAAAGCTGTAGTTAAAGGTGATAGCTGGCAGTGGCCACCTATTTTTAACTGGTTACAAGAAAACGGTAATATTACTACACACGAAATGTACCGTACATTTAACTGTGGTGTAGGTATGGTTTTAGTAGTTCCTGCAGACAAACTTGAGCAAAGCTTAACAATGCTAAAAGACTTGGGCGAAAATGCATGGCACCTTGGTGAAATTCAAGATGCAGCAGCTGGCGAAGAGCAAGTTGAAATTGTAGGTGGTGCTAAGTAATGGCACCAACTCGTCTGGTAGTTTTAATCTCAGGTAGTGGCTCTAATTTACAAGCCATCATAGATGCCTGCGAACGTGGCGAGATAAACGGACATATAGCGGCTGTTATTAGTAACAAAGCAGACGCTTATGGCCTAGAGCGTGCAAAACAAGCAGGTATTGCTACAAAAGTGCTCAGTCATAAAGATTTTGACTCGCGCGAAGCGTACGATGCGCAATTAATGAACGTTATCGACTCTTTTATGCCAAATCTAGTTGTATTAGCTGGGTTTATGCGTATTCTTACTCCTGGCTTAGTGCAAAAATATGTTGGAAAAATGTTGAACATTCATCCATCTTTGTTGCCTAAGTATCAGGGGCTGAATACCCACCAAAGAGCAATTGATGCAAAAGACGATGTTCATGGCGTAAGTGTTCACTTTGTTACTGAAGAATTAGACGGCGGTCCCGTTATTCTTCAGGCGCAAATACCTGTACTCAAGGATGATACAGCAGAAACATTAGCAAAACGCGTGCATGAGCAAGAGCATATAATTTATCCTTTGGTGGTCAAGTGGTTCAGTGAACACAGACTTACTATGGAAGCAGATTATGCAGTTCTTGACAAAAAACAACTTCCTGCACACGGCGCGCACTACTCACAATAAAAAAATAAGTGCCCTGTTGTTATGTGCGGGCGCTTTACTTCCAACTAGCCTAATTGCAGGCGAATTGACCCAATATCAAGCTAACTACGATATTTTACGCAAAGGTAAAAATCATGGTGAGGCTGTTCGTGAGCTCAAAAAAATGGGCGACGATACTTATGAACTAACATACCACAGCAATATTGAGTGGATGATTTTCTCTGATTCTCGTGAAGAAACATCAAAGTTTACCTTTAAAGATGGCAAGGTTACCCCGCATCATTACAATATGATCCGCACCGGTACAGGCCCAGATAAAGATTATAAAATTGATTTTGATACAACAAACAAAGTAGTGACTAGCAGCGCTAGCGAATACCCACTTAAATGCGAATGGACTGATGAATTTCAGGATGCTATTTCATACCAAGTGCAAGTGCGCGAAGGATTGAAAAAAGGCGAAACGAGCTTTTCATTCCCGCTTATAGACAAAAAAGGTAACCGCCGCGACTACAACTTTGAAGTTGTTGAAAAAGAGATGATCTCCCTACCTATCGGTAATGTAGAAGCCATTAAAGTAAAACGTTTATACGATAACGATAAACGCCAAGCAATTGCATGGTTTGCGCCAGAAATGGATTACATGCTGGTACGTATGTGGAAAGGCGAAAAAGGTATGGAGCAGTTTGAAGTTCAAATGAATTCATTTACTGTTACTGCGCCTACAGCTGTTGCGCCTGCAACAGCACAACAACCTCAAGAAGCTAACTAAATTTAATTAAACTAAAGTTAATATTTAAAATAGGTGGGCTAAATTAGCTCACCCATTTTAAACAATGCAAATTCCCCCGGCTCCATTTTTTGCCAACGCTCATCATTCGTCAAAGGCCTTGTAGCTATAACTGTTACTACATCGTTTGGTGTAGTCTCTTGTTGAAAATCAACCACCATGTCGGCATCAATCAACGTTGCTTTACCAAATGGCGCACGGCGCGTTATGTAATGTAAGTTATTAGTGCAATACGCTAAAACAAACACCCCGTCGGTCAATAACATATTAAACACCCCTTTTTCACGAAGGGTATGCGAAAGCTTAGCGGCGTATCTAAAAACCGACGCCATATTACTTGGACGCTTTGGGTATTTTTCACGAATTTTATCAAGTAACCAACAAAAAGCGAGTTCGCTATCGGTGTTACCTACTGGGCGATAGTACTGCGGTTTTAAATCATGATAATTAGATAGCTGCCCGTTATGAGCGTAAGTAAGCTCGCGCCCCCATAACTCTCGCGTAAAAGGATGAGTATTTTCAAGGCATACTCTCCCGCGGTTACCTTGGCGAATATGGCTAATAACCGAGACACTTTTAATGGGGTATGCTTTGACGAGCTTTGCAATTTCAGATTGATAACTCGGCTCAGGATCTTTAAAGGTTCTACAGCCTTTACCTTCGTAAAATGTAATACCCCAACCATCTTTATGTGGTCCCGTGTTTCCGCCACGCTCTAAAAGGCCTGAAAAACTAAAACAAATATCGGTAGGCACATTGGCTGACATGCCAAGTAATTCACACATTAATAAAATAACCCTTAAAAACCATACATTAAAATAAATAGCGTTATATTTGTGTATTAAGCGTACACTAATTTGCAGCCCGCTATAACGGCTATACTTACTTAAAAAGTGTCATTTTGCTATTAGATTTATTTATTTTTACGTTAACACTACTTACGGTTAATGCTTTGACTATACGATAGTTATTGTGCGTTCCTCTGTCGGGTAATTAAATATCGTATTTAAGTTACTTTCTACTACAATTTAACATCGTTATGTACTTGAAAATTACTGTTACTAGCGCTACTCTAAGTGAGGTGGTCTGACCTCTATTAAGGAATAAAAATGACACTCATATTTACACTGGTTCTAATCGCGTTGCTTTGCACTGCGGTTTACCACAGAGCAAGTTGGAACACAGCACTTGGTGTTTCGGCTATAACTTTATTAATTGGTACCTTTGCAGGTGCTTTTGGTTTAATTAGCTGGTTGATCTTTTTGATCATCGCGGTTCCTCTTTCTGTTACTGGCCTTCGTCAGCAATATATCATCAAGCCTATTTTTGCTACGTTTAAAAAAGTAACGCCAAGCATGTCTGATACTGAAAAATCAGCTATTGATGCCGGTACGACGTGGTGGGAAGCTGACTTATTTTGCGGTAACCCAGATTGGAAAAAACTTCACCAATACCCAGTTCCTAAACTTACTATTGAAGAGCAAGCCTTTGTTGATGGCCCTGTTGAAGTAGTATGTAGCATGTTGGACGATTGGGAAGCAACGCACGAGTTAACCGACCTTCCTCAAGATGTATGGCAATATCTAAAAGATAATAAATTCTTTGCCATGATCATCAAAAAAGAATACGGCGGTTTAGAGTTTTCTGCATTTGCACAGTCTTGTGTACTTCAAAAACTAACAAGTAAATCAACATTACTTTCGTCAATTGTGGGTGTACCGAACTCTTTAGGCCCAGGTGAATTATTACAACACTATGGTACAAAAGAGCAAAAAGATCATTACTTACCGCGCCTAGCGAGCGGTCAAGAAATTCCATGTTTTGCATTAACTTCGCCAGAAGCGGGTTCTGATGCAAGTTCAATTCCAGACTACGGTGTGGTATGTAAAGGGCAATGGAATGGTGAAGAGGTTGTGGGTGTTAGTTTAACGTGGAATAAGCGTTACATTACACTTGCCCCAGTGGCTACCGTGCTTGGACTTGCGTTTAAATTACAAGATCCAGACGGCCTAATTGGCGACAATAAAGAGCCAGGCATTACATGTGCACTTATTCCAACGGATACTCCTGGAGTAGAAATTGGTCGTAGACACTTCCCACTAAACGTACCATTTCAAAATGGCCCTACTCGCGGTAAAGACATTTTCGTACCACTTGATTATATTATTGGTGGTCCAGATATGGCTGGTCAAGGCTGGCGCATGTTGGTTGAATGTTTATCGGTTGGTCGTGCAATTACATTGCCGTCAAACTCTGCCGGTGGCATTAAAATGATTGCTATTGCGACAGGTGCTTATAGCCGCATTCGTCGTCAGTTCCGTTTACCTATAGGTAAAATGGAAGGTGTTGAAGAGTCACTTGCTAAATTAGCTGGTTACGCTTACAGCTCTGATGCTGCGGTTAGTATGTCTACGGGTGCTGTTGATTTAGGCGAAAAGCCATCTGTTGTTTCTGCCATTATTAAATACCACCTGACAGAGCAAATGCGTGATGCAACTATTCATGCAATGGATGTACTTGGCGGTAAGGGCATCATGCTTGGGCCAAATAACTATTTAGGTCGTGGCTATCAAGGTGCACCTATTGCCATTACCGTTGAAGGTGCAAACATCTTGACCCGTAATATGATTATTTATGGTCAAGGTGCTATTCGCTGTCATCCATTTGTACTTACCGAGCTAGGTGCGTGCGAAATTGAAGACCGTGAAGAAGCGCTTAGCGTATTTGATAAAGCGCTAATGGGTCACATTGGTTTTACTATGTCGAACCTTGTACGTACTAAGTGGCTTGCTCTTACCGGCGCTCGTTTTACAAGTGTGCCGTACAACGACGAAACCGCTGAGTTTTACCGTATAGCGTCACGCTTTAGTGCATCACTTGCTCTTATGTCAGACATTAGCATGGCAGTATTTGGTGGTTCACTAAAACGTAAAGAACGTATTTCAGCACGTTTAGGTGACTTACTTAGTTACTTATACTTAGTGTCTGCAACGCTTAAGCGTTACAACGACGAAGGCCGTAAAAAAGAAGATTTTGCTCTAGTAAAATGGAGTTGCCAAGATCACCTTTACCATTGCCAACGTGCACTTGCTGATTTAATTAATAACATGCCTTCGGCTCCACTACGTGCCGTGTTAAAAGTATTGTTATTCCCGTTTGGTCGCCCGGTTCGTAAACCAACTGACCAACTTGAGCATAAACTTGCGCAACTACTACAAGTACCTAGCGAAACGCGTAACCGTTTAGCAAGCTATGTATACTTAACAAATGAGCCGCTCAACCTTGTAGGTCGTCAAGAGCAAACGCTTAAAGACGTACTTGCTGTTGAGCCATTATTTGACCGTGTATGCAAAGAAAAAGGTCTTAAACTGCCATTCTTCCAGCTTGATAAAGTAGCGCAAATGGGGCTTGAAGCAGGCATATTAAGCCAAGCAGAGGCTGATAAACTAGCTGCTGTTGAGCAATCGCGTTTAGATGTTATTAACGTTGATGACTTCGACCCTGCTGACTTACTTGCAGGCAAAGCCGCACGTAATAGCGTTAAAAAAGAAGCTGATGCTGCTTAACTAATTTAGTAAAGCAAGCACCCCAGCTGTAAAAAAAATCCAAACCAGCGCATAATGCGCTGGTTTTTTTTGTGCAAAATTAACCTGCAACAAACACCACGGTAAACCTAAACTCAACAAAATAATGTTTAATCTCTCAAACGTAATGCTGTAAGTTACAAAGGTCGCTAAAAACAACAGCATACTAGGTATAAACTGGCTAATATAAAACGTCCGTGCTTTTTGGCATGTATTAAAAAACAAGCGATATTGTGCATAAATTTTAGCGCAATCAAATTGTAATGAGCTGCAAAATAATACAATAAAAGCCATCGCCACAGCATCAAGTATATTAACGAGATCAGCACGCTCAGCGACTAACGTAGTCGAGGCCATAAACACACATAAAAGTAACGACATACGCCATACCAGTGTCCAGCTATGGTTTATAAAGTAGCAAAACCAAAAGCCAAATAATGACCGAACACTGACATGCCCATTTATATTAACTCTAGGTATAAGCAAGCTAATGCTAAAGATGATTGAAAAAACAATATGATAAATAAGCGGCGGTATGTTGATGGGAGTGAATAAAAAAAGGCCGCTTAACATAAAACCATAAACTAGTGCGCTAGGTTTGTATAAACACACAATGCCTAATCCTAACTGAATAAACATAAATACTATAAAATGCGGCACCTTTAACCACTGTTCAAAGGTAAGATCAAGCGCTATCAACAAACTAGCGATAAGCCAGCCATTGCTGATAAATAACAATTTAATATCGGCAAGGTGAAGCCAGCTAGGGTGAGCGATCGTAAGTTGAAACAGCCGTTGGTTACTATTTTTAATCGCCAGTTTCATTGCGCTTATCATCACGCTTTGCAATAACAAGTAAAATAGTGCCATTTGCGCGCCATATAAAGGCGTATCTGCACTATCTATAATTTTCCCTAAGCCTAAAAAAAGCAATAATACAAAACCAAGAGCGGATGATCCCAACACCACTAAAAATAACAAACCAAAGTTTTTTAGCTGTTGAAGCAATTGCTTAAGCTCAAACGTGTACGCTAAATACCGGTAACCTATAAACGCGAGATACTGATTAAGTTTGCTTTTTATGCTTATGATACTCATAGCGAGACACACTTAAAACCATGCTCAATAAACACAGCGGGCTCGTGGCAAGTAATGATAATTTGCCCATTGGGTTTGTCAGCCAAATAAGCATCGAGTTGGCTTAAAAGAGTGTGAATACTGGTTTGATCGAGCGCAGCACTTGGCTCATCTAATAATAAATAAGGTGATTTACGCATTAATGCTAAAATTAGCTGGCATTTTTTTTGATTGCCCGACGACAGTGCTTCGAATCGCGTATTTAAAAATGCATTAAAGTTAAACCCGTTAACCAGCGAATGGGGCCAATCGCAACCTAATGTGTTAACAGATAAATCAATAATTTGATTTGCAGTTAAAAAATCTGGTAACGCAATACGGTCACTGGCAATTGCTACGGTTTTTGTTGGAGTGTTCAATCGGCTACCAGCGAATAAAAGTGAACCACTTTGGGGCTTTTCGAGTCCTGCTAGCATCATAAGTAATGTCGTTTTTCCATGGCCGTTAGGCGCTTCAATACACCCCTTTTGATCTGAAAAAACTTTATTGTAATCCTTAAAAACAACATTGCCTGTAAATTGCTTATTTAAGCCTATAACCTCAATCATAAACATCCCTCTAAATTAATTATTTATTATAAGAGTTCTGTTATGAGAAACAGTTCATGATTGAAGTAATATTTTAGCTAATAGCGCTAAACAGTTTATAAAAAAGGATCAAGGCTTAGCTCCCCCTGATACAGTCTCTGTCATTAATAAGTATTTTAATAATAACATGTTTGTTAAAGGCAATTTTATTCAGTATGACCCCATAGGAAGCCTTTGGCTAATACATGCACTCTACCTGAAAGTTTTTTGCTATAAATATAATGAAAAATTACTATAACTTATTTAAACTTATTACTGACAGCTTGTTAACCTTGGCTGTAACACTGAAAGCACCAAACCAAACACAGCAGCAAAAAGGCCTAAAAACTCAAGCCAACTATTACCCATATGTTCAATCGTATGTGGCTCCACCTTCACTAAAAGATAAACTCTCTTACCACCCTCAACCTTTTCTACAAATGACTCACCGACATACTCACCCATTAACTTGTAAAGCTCTTTACGCCTAACCTGCATTTCATAACGCCCCTCTTTGAATGCATTACTTTTACCTGGGATAAATAGTGTATAGTCCCTCCAATTTTCAAAAATATCTTGAGGTTCATCTGCTCTCACCACACCGAATGATTTGTACTCATAAAAGTTTTCGTTAAATACATCATTTTTATACCCTGAATAAAATAACGCACAACCAATAGATATTAAAAACATAGCCAAGTAAATAAACTTACGTTGCGTGGCCGAGTTTTTCACTGTTTTATTTTTATACCACTGTTCGACATCCGGTATTTGTATTAACCTAGCTTTATCATGACTGGATACGAGGGGTTCCATAAACTTATCAATTGAAAGATCTAATGCTATCAATAAGGATCTAAATATTTCATTTGAGGGAATTGATTTATCGTTTTCAAGTTTTGATAAATAACTTTGCTCTATCCCCGCCTGCTCTGCAAATTCAGGCTGGCTCAATTTTTTGTCATTTCTTAGCTGCTTTAGTTGTTGACCTAATGTACTCATTTTAGTGCTTCCGTTTTTAAAGTGAGACTAGATTCTTGGCTATTCATGCAGATATAAAAAGCTGAATATTAAAGAATAAGCTGGAATATTAGCAGGTTAGTATAAAGGAGTCGATCTGATAGCTGATAGCTGATAACTGATAGTCAAAGAATGTTTTATTTAATTATTTAATCAAGGGTTTTATAAACTTATTATTGAGGAAATAACAAGTGGCGGAGTGGACGGGACTCGAACCCGCGACCCCCGGCGTGACAGGCCGGTATTCTAACCAACTGAACTACCACTCCGCAGTGGTATGTGCATGGGGTAATGCACTTACTAATTTTAATCATGATATCAAATGGCGGAGTGGACGGGACTCGAACCCGCGACCCCCGGCGTGACAGGCCGGTATTCTAACCAACTGAACTACCACTCCGCAGAGATATCATTATACTTGTTATTACTTAATTTGTTGGCGGAGTGGACGGGACTCGAACCCGCGACCCCCGGCGTGACAGGCCGGTATTCTAACCAACTGAACTACCACT
>NZ_PJBR01000032.1:0-36261 GCF_002863625.1 Pseudoalteromonas sp. MelDa3
CTTTCAATTGAGACTCTAATTTTTTTGCCTCGCTACCTAAGTAGGTTGGCTGTTAGAACTCAATCTGTACGAGTGCCCACACAGATGATTGCTTTATATTGTTAAAGAACGTTGCGATTATAAAGTTAAACTTTATCTCGCTAGGGCTGCGTATATTACGCTTTCCTATTTTTTTGTCAATACTTAAATTTAAACTTTCTAAAAAGATTCAATCTAAGTTTTACTTAACACCCTGAGTTGTTCGTGCCTCGCTATGCGTTGGCGTTTCCCGTCTCAGTGGGGTCGCATTATAGGGAGATCCGAAAACAGATCAACCCTTTTTTGAAGAAAACTTGAAATAATGTGCTGTTCGCACATATTTGCATCGAAATGGTTACTTTAAACACTAAAAAGGCCCTGATGGGCCTTTTTAATTAGTTTACTATGAGCTTCCACCCAAGTTTACCTTGCTGTTTAGACTCTTGTTGTAGCTCGCTGGCCATTAATGGATGATCTTTTAACCAGTTACTTTCAAACTTAAGGTCTAACACTTCATTTTTAGCAGTTAACTCAAACATAGGCAGTACATCATCTTGTCTGCGCATTGATAAGATGACTGCTATCCGTAGTAATCTCACTATATATTGCGCCAATAGACTATTTACGCCGAGTGAATTAAAACAGCCTTTTGGAAAATCAGAACGATGCGCATCTGCTACCGCTACTATTAATTTATGCTCTGACTGTGAAAAACCAGGCATATCGGTATTTTCCAAAATATAAGCGGTGTGTTTATGGTACTGCTTATATTCTATTAGTAATCCAATCTCATGAAGCTGCGCTACCGCTTTTAATAGTGGTAACCCATTTAAACGTTCAATTGGCCAATCTTTATCAATACTTACCGCTAACTGCATAGCTAAGCTTGAAACCCGACACGCTTGTTTTTGATCAACGTGATAACGACTCATAAACCCATCAACTGTGCGTTTACGAATGTCGTTATTATGAAACTCCGGAACCATGCTATATAAAACGCCTTCACGCAGTGCTCCACCCGCCAATCCCATTTTTTCTATTTCAAGAGATTCAAATAGTGCGATTAAGATTGCGAGCCCTGATACAAATACCAGTCGACGGTCTTCACTTAATCCAGGAAGGTCTAGCGCTGCAATAGTGCTAAATGCAATTGCTTGCTCTTTTATAGTGTTGAGCTTTTCAAGCGTAAGTAAATCGTCAAGATTTTGAGCGACCATAATTTCTTGAATTGCTTGCACTGTGCCAGAAGCACCAGATGCAATTTGCCATCCCGCTGTTTTATATTCTGGAGAAATTTCATCAATGACTGTACGAGCTGCTTTTATGGCTGCGTTAAAGTTACTCTTACTTAATTGGCAGTCTTTGAAATAGCGTTCAAGATAGGTAACACACCCCATATTGAGGCTTTTGTAATGTAAGGCATCAAATGCTTTACCAATTACAACTTCGGTACTTGCACCACCAATGTCAATAACAAGCTGTTTGCCAGTACAAGATGAAGTATGAGCAACACCTTTATAAATTGTACGCGCTTCTAATTCTCCGCTAATAACATTAATGTTATGGCCAAGAATCTTTTCTGCATGATTTTTGAATACTTCGGCGTTAGTTGCTAACCGTAAGGTGGCTGTTGCTACTATGGTGATGTTTTTATCTGGGATATCTTGTAGACGCTCAGCAAAAAGGGCAAGGCATTCCCAGCCTCGCTGCATTGCTTCAGTGCTCAATACGTTATCTTTATCAAGCCCTGCGGCTAATCGGACTTTGCGTTTAACACGTCCAATTGTTTGTAGACCGCCAGCAATTGATTTGGCTATAAGCATATGAAAGCTATTTGAGCCCAAATCAATAACTGCGTACACATTTTTTTGCGGTTTAAGTTGCCCCACCGTTCAAAAACCTCTAGTTACTACTACTTATACAAACGGTCGTTTACGACCGTCCTTTTTGGTAACTATTATTTGGGCGACGTCCGCTGTTATTACTACGGTTACGTGGACCTGTTGAATAGTTGCGCTTTCTTTGAATAATAGGCTGAGTTAAATCATCTAGCAATGCTGTTTTATCATAATGTGATAAAGGAATGCTGTGCTCTATATATTCTTCAATTTCATGCAGGTTATATGCATATTGCTCACATGCAAAACTAATTGCGTGGCCTGATGCACCAGCGCGGCCAGTACGACCAATACGGTGAACATAATCTTCACAATCGTCAGGTAAATCAAAGTTAAATACATGACTTACTTCTGGAATATGAAGACCACGCGCTGCAACATCAGTCGCAACTAAAAAGTCTAAGTCGCCTTTGCTAAACTGCGCTAATATAGTTTGGCGTTTTTTCTGGTTAACATCACCAGTAAGCATACCTACACGATGACCGTCTGACTTAAGCCAAGCATATACTGTTTCACAACTGTGCTTGGTATTTGCAAACACGATTGCTTTCTCTGGCCATTCTTCTTCAATTAAGGTTAACAACAGCTTAATTTTATCTTCTTGCGAAGGATGAAATAGCTCTTCTTGAATACGTTTACCCGTTTTAACGTCAGGTTCAATTTGAACATGTTCTGGGTTTGTCATGTGCTCAAAAGCTAATTCTTGTACGCGATACGATAATGTGGCAGAAAATAATAAGTTTAAACGCTTTGATGTATCTGGCATACGATCGAACATATAGCGAATATCTTTGATAAAACCTAAATCGAACATACGATCAGCTTCGTCAAGCACGACTACCTCAATTTCATTAAGGGTGTAACAGCCTTGCTTATACAGATCAATTAGACGACCTGTAGTACCAATTAAAATATCAACGCCTTTTTCTAGTTGTGCACGTTGTTTTTCGTAATCTTCGCCACCATATACTAAACCTAAGTTAAGATTACAGTGCGGCGCTAAAATTTTAGCATCTTTGTGTATCTGAATCGCAAGCTCCCGAGTAGGGGCCATGATCAGGGCTCTTGGATGTTTACTAGGTGCTTTGCTAGATTGTAATAACCGATGGCACGTGGCAGTTAAAAACGCCAACGTTTTGCCTGTACCTGTTTGAGCTTGGCCCGCGATATCGCGTCCATCACAAATAAAAGGTAGGCATTTTGCTTGAATAGGTGTGCAATATTCAAACCCATTCTCGGTTAAACCGGCAACCACTTCCGGTGCGATAGCAAAGTCTGAAAACTTTTTATCGGTTAAATGTGTCTTAGTCATAGCGTTTAAGCATAACGTTTAAACTTGCAATAAGAAACAAGAGTGTTTAAATACGCACTAAATATTTCGCCTAACTAAATCGGAGAGCGCAATGAGCGAGAAAATAATCCAAATTACTGACGATAGCTTTGAAGCTGACGTATTACAATCTGACAAACCAGTACTAGTAGATTTCTGGGCTGAATGGTGTGGACCTTGTAAAATGATCGCCCCTATTCTTCACGAAGTTGCTGATGAATACGACAGCCGTGTGACTGTTGCTAAATTAAACATTGACCAAAATGCTGGCACACCGCCAAAATTTGGTATTCGTGGTATCCCTACTTTACTTCTTTTTAAAGATGGTCAAGTAGCTGCAACGAAAGTAGGTGCTCTTTCAAAAACTCAACTTATTGAGTTTTTAGAAAACAACATCTAACTGTAAGCTAGAACAATAAAAAGGGCTTTTTGCCCTTTTTTAAATTTATTTTGTATAAAGACTGGACGCTTTGCCAGTGAACTGCTAGTTTATAAAGCCAACTAATCCTTAGTTATATTCAACAAACCTCACTCAACGATCAAAGCGATTTTGAGTATGACAACTGTAATAAAGAACCCACCAATATGCATTTACGCGAATTAAAAGACAAGTCCATTAAAGAGCTTGTAGACTTAGCTGAGTCCATGGGGCTCGAAAACGTAGCCCGCTTAAGAAAGCAAGATATCATTTTTGCCATTCTTAAATCCCATGCCAAAGGCGGAGAGAATATCTTCGGCGGCGGTGTATTAGAGATTTTACAAGATGGTTTCGGCTTCTTAAGATCATCAGAAGCCTCTTACTTAGCTGGCCCAGATGACATTTATGTTTCACCTAGCCAAATTCGCCGTTTCAGCATGCGTACTGGCGATTCAATTTCAGGTCTTATTCGTCCACCTAAAGACGGTGAACGTTACTTTGCTTTACTTAAAGTAAATGAAGTTAACTTTGATAAACCTGAAAACTCTCGAACTAAAATTCTTTTTGAAAACCTTACTCCATTACATGCAAACGAACGTTTTCGCATGGAACGTGGTAACGGCAGTAAAGAAGATATTACAGCCCGTGTACTTGATTTAGCATCTCCTATTGGCCGCGGCCAACGTGGTTTGTTAGTAGCTCCGCCAAAAGCGGGTAAAACAATGCTACTTCAAAATATTGCACAATCAATTACGCACAATCATCCTGATGTAACATTAATGGTTTTACTTATTGATGAACGTCCGGAAGAAGTAACAGAGATGCAACGCCTAGTTAAAGGTGAAGTTATTGCATCAACGTTTGATGAACCAGCTTCTCGTCACGTACAAGTTGCCGAAATGGTTATCGAAAAAGCAAAACGCCTAGTTGAACATAAAAAAGATGTTGTTATCTTATTGGATTCAATCACTCGTTTAGCACGTGCTTATAACACCGTTATTCCTTCATCAGGTAAAGTACTTACTGGTGGTGTTGACGCTAACGCATTACATAAACCTAAGCGCTTCTTTGGTGCTGCACGTAACGTTGAGGAAGGTGGTAGCTTAACAATCATAGCTACAGCTCTTATCGATACTGGCTCTAAAATGGATGAAGTTATCTACGAAGAGTTTAAAGGTACTGGTAACATGGAACTTCACCTTAACCGTAAAATTGCGGAAAGACGTGTATTCCCAGCTATCGACTTTAACCGCTCAGGTACTCGTCGTGAAGAATTACTAACAAAACCAGATGAACTTCAAAAGCTTTGGATTTTACGTAAAATTGTTCATGACATGTCAGAAATTGATGCAATGGAATTCTTAATCGATAAACTATCGATGAGCAAAACCAATGATGAATTTTTTGATTCGATGAGACGCCAATAAAAGCGTTTTAATTGAATAAAAAAGCGCCTTAGGCGCTTTTTTTGTGTCTGGATTAAATACAGTTTAACTTTCATTATACTTTTTAAGTACACCCTGCAGCGTATCAACGAGCGCTTTAAAGTCATTTGCACTGCTTTTTTTGCTTCTGCGTAGAAGTGCTCTGTCTAAATTTTTAGCCGATTGCGCAATTTCATCCAAACCAAACATTTGTGCAGCCCCTAAAATGCGATGGCTATCTTTTTGTAGCGCATCTAAATCTTCGCTTATAAAATGCTGCGCAATCGTTTCACTCTCCAAAGCAAAGCTCTGCTTGAAACTAATCACAAGATCGCTCATATCAACTTCATTTTGCTTTGTAATTGGCTGATCTTCTGCATTATGTAGGTGACTAGAAAGCGCTTTATAAAATGACTCTTTGTCTATCGGTTTACCTAAGTAACCAGTAAACCCTAACTCTAAATAACCATCCACTTCATGACTCATAGCATTTGCTGTTAAAGCAAAAATAGGTCGCTCAAAACCACATTGTTTTAATAGCTGAAAAGCAGAACGCCCATCCATCACTGGCATTTGAATATCGAGCAATACCAAATCTGGATATTCTTTTAAGCACTGCTCTACCGCTTGCTCACCATTTTCAACAGCAATAACCTCGAGTCCCATTGAGCGTAAATAACGACTTATTAACCTACGATTATCAGGATGATCCTCCGCAAGTACAACACGCCCTGCTAATTGCTTATTCGCCTTAGGAGCACTTTGAGTTTCAATCATGCTTTGAGATTTATTTACTTCTGCGCACGGTAAAAAGAACGAAAACTGACTGCCCTTTTTGTATTCGCTTTGTACGCTGATATAACCACCCATCATCGCAGCTAATTGTTGCGATAAGCTAAGGCCTAACCCTGTACCACCAAAGCGACGGCTAATGCTGTTATCAGCTTGGCTAAAGCATTCAAAAATAAGCTTTAACTGTTTAGAGCTCATACCAATACCGGTATCTTTTACAATAATAACTAGTCCTTGCTCACTCTTATTTAATGCAATAATGATCTGCCCAGAATGAGTAAACTTAATAGCATTTGCACATAAGTTTATAAGAATCTGCTTTACGCGTATTAAATCCAGCTTAGTGTAAAACTCATTACCCACTTGATTGTCTAAAATAAGATGTAGATTTTTTGCTTTTGCTTGGGTGATAAACATTGCGTGCACATCATTTACGAGCTCTACAATATCAAAGCACGAAATATTTAACTCTAATCTATTGGCTTCAATTTTACTTAAATCAAGTACATCATTTATTAAGCTTTTTAAATGGTCACTGTGACGCTGAATTACTCTTAATTCATCTTTAAGTGACTCAGGCTCATATAATTCATTAATCAAAGCATCTGTTTGCCCTAAAATAGCCGTTAGTGGAGTGCGAATTTCGTGACTAATATTAGCCAAAAACTGGCTTTTAACATCGTTGGCTTCTCTCAGCTCTTGTGCAATTGCCTGCAACTCTGCGGTACGTTGCGTAACTTGTTCTGTTAACTGCTGCTTAGCGCGTTTTTCTGCACCACGGCGATAAAGCGCAATACCAGTTACGACAACTAAAAGTAATAGTAAAAAAGAGAATAAAGTAAGCTGAGAACGCTGCGACATTTTTAGCTCTTGCACACGGCGATCTTGCTTAAGTTTTTCTATCTCTTGGTTTAATTGCGTTGCTTTAAATTGATGCTGAAGTACCGCTAGTGCATTTATAATTGCCGTACTTCTGAGCTTTCGCAACTCACTAATATATTTTTGTTGCAAAGCCATTGCGCTTGAATAATCGCCTTTACTGGCTTCAAGAAGTGCTTTGGCCCCTAAGCTCTCTCTAATTATTCGCTCACTACCATATTCATGAGCAAGTAAAATAGCTCTATCTAAATTTATTTGCGCCTCTTCTAAGTTACCCTTAACAAACTGAATTTTAGCCAGCGCATGTAGCGCATTAAGCTCTAAATTATGATTATCTATTTTAAGGGCGTAGTACTCACCTAATTTAGCTTGCTCGTACGCTTCATCCACTTTTTTTAATACTAAATTAGTGTTAGCTAAATTTGTATATTGTGTAGATAACTTATTGTAATCATTAGCTGAAATATAATAGCGCAGCGCTAGCTGATAATAATGCAGTGCTAAGTCAAATTGATTACTCTCCATATGGGCAACACCCATATTGTTATATACCTGCGCAATACCGCTTTTATCATCTAATCGTTGATAAACCTTAAGTACATCTTGATAAAGACCAAACGCACTATCGTAGCGTGATAAGCGTATATAAACGCCTGCTATATTAAGTAGTATATCGGTTTTATCTTGCTCACTGCCGTACGCCTCGTAGATAGCTTTTGCTTTTAAATAAAACTCTAGGGTATCGCCTAGCTTATTCATATTAAAATAGGCCAAACCAATATTATTTAATAAGTTTGCCTGCTCTAGTAATTGCTTATTCTTTTCTGCTAATGCTAGGGTACGGGTATATTCAATAATCGCTTTTTGAAATAAGCCTTGATAAAAAAGTACAACACCTTGCATTTTAATTGCACGAAAGTGCTCATCAGGGAAGAAAGTATCCGAAGTATGTTGTTCAAGTAATTTAAAGTAATGTAATGAGTCTTTAAAATTATCAACCGATAACGCAGTATTACCCAATGCCGAATAAACAGCGACACGCTCTTTTTTGGAGGCATTTTTATTAGCAAGTAGCATGTTTGCTAATTGTAATTTAGGCTCCCACTGCACTTCGTTTTTGAATTGCTCAAATAACGAATCATTATTTTGGGCATAGCTAGGAGCTATTAGTACACAGCATATAGTAAATAAGAGGCATTTTAACTTGCCCAGCATAATTTTAATCCTTCAAACCGTTACTTATATCAGTGTAATCTTTATTGAAGATACACCAACTACTAGGGCCTAAACAATGCTTAACCCACTGATTGATGAGATTTTTGAGCTAATACTAACAAAGCAAGTTTGGCAAGTTCATACTTTAGCAGCAGAACTGACAAACCGCAGCGCTATGACCACTCTCGATAAAAGTCCTGAACGTGATTTATTTAAACGTAATTTTTTAATTATGAATGCACTGTACCAACTGCAGGCACAATTACGCCCTCAGAGTTTACTCATTTCAGCTCTGCATATCGAGCTTTTAGAAAAAGGAGATAATAGTTTAGTAACAACAAGCGAAAATTTGCGAGATTATTATTTAGATTGGCATAATTACGATACCAGTGAAGAGCAGATTGATGAGCTTTTAAATAGCTTTTGGCGTCAGTTTAAAACGATATCACCACAACAGACTTTAAATGAAAATGAATTTAAAGCATTGGCTTTAGAATGGAAGTTACCTGAAAATTTCACTCTTAAAAATGTTCAAAAGCGCTGGAGACAACTTGCATTACAAGTGCACCCAGATAAACCAAATGGCTGTGAAGTTGAGTTTAAAAAAATACAAACACAATACGAGCAGCTAAAGGTAGCTGCTCGTTAATCTATTAATTTAGAAGTTTAAATTAACGAGTAAGGCGACGTGCGCGTATTTTACGCCCTTTAATATTGCCTTCGGTTAATTTACGAAGCGCAGGTTTTAATGAGTTACGCTCAACAGCAACAAACGCTACGTTATCAAGTACGTTAATTTTACCCACCTGACGACCTGCAACCCCATCTTTACCCGTTAAAGCACCTAAAATATCACCTGCACGTACTTTTTGTTTTTTACCTGAATCAATCATCAAAGTAACCATTTCAGGGCGGTACGGTGGCTTGTCTAATAAATTAAATGGTGGCATTTGCTCTGGAGTAATATCACGTTCGTAATGTTCGCCTATTTGAGCAATTTTAAACGCTTCTGCTTCACCGTAAATAGAACATGCAATGCCCTTTTTACCAGCTCGTCCTGTACGACCAACACGATGCACATGTGTTTGCGTGTCATGTGCTAAATGGTAGTTAATCACCATATCCATATCGTCAATATCTAAACCACGTGCAGCAACATCGGTTGCAACAAGTATTGAAGCACTTTTATTTGAAAAGTGAATTAACGTACGTTCACGATCGCGCTGTTCTAAATCACCGTGTAGCGAAACAGCACTAAAGCCTTCATCAGCTAAATCGTCACACACTTGTTGTGTTTCTACTTTAGTATTACAAAACACAACACAGCTTTGTGGTGTAAATTTAAGTAATAATAATTTTAGCGTTGGATAGCGCTGCTTATTATTATCCATTTTGTAGAAGTACTGCTTAATTGTGCTTTTGGCTTGCTCTTCTTCTACTTTAACCATTTCTGGATTTTTAAGTACACGCTTAGCAATTGCTTCAATAGCTCTTGGGAATGTTGCACTAAATAACAATGTTTGACGATTTTGTGGAATGCGCTCAATAATTGCATCAAGTGTATCTTGAAAACCCATATCAAGCATTTGATCGGCTTCATCAAGTACCAATGTTTCAACATCATCTAAACGTAAAGTACCTTTACGAATATGGTCATCAACACGCCCAGGTGTGCCAACAATAATATGCGCGCCATGTTCAAGCGAGCCTATTTGTGGACCAATTGATACACCGCCACATAACGTTAATATTTTAATGTTATGGATACCGCGCGCTAATTTACGCATTTCAACCGCAACCTGCTCGGCAAGCTCACGAGTAGGACACAAGACTAAAGATTGAATACGAAAGCGTTTTACGTTTAATTTAGCTAACACACCCAAGCTAAACGCAGCAGTTTTACCTGAACCGGTTTTTGCCTGAGCAATGATGTCTTTACCAGCAAGTACAGGCGGTAAACTTTGCGCTTGTACAGGTGTCATATGCGCATAACCAAGTGTTGATAAATTATCAACGAGTCCAGCTGGTAAAGCCAAAGATGAAAAAGCAGTTGAAGTCACAGTAAGTTCCATAGCAATAAAAATAACGTGGGGGAAAGCCCCACTAAATATGCTGCTAATAATAGCAGAATTCGTAATTAGCAACCATTAACAAACACATAATAAAGCACGTTAACAAAAGGTGTTGAAAATGATAGTAGTTTGCATTAAGATCGCGATTGTTTTTTACATATCACTGCTGGAAGCAAACAATGAAACTGAATTCTCTTTACATAGCACTATTAGCAAGCATTACAACAAACACATACGCAAACACTACTGACCTTGAGCGTATAGAAGTAAAAGGTAGCTACTTTAACGATTACAAAGTAGATAACGCTAATGGCGCAATGAGAACATCAGCTTCATTACTTGAAACCGCACAATCTGTAACCGTAATAACCGACACTATTATTAGTGAGCAACTTGCCACTACCCTTGGCGAAGTACTAACAAATGACGCAAGCTTAACTGCAGGCTCACAACAACGAAATCGTGAGGTATTTAACTTGCGCGGCTTTGAGCTAAGCTCATCAACAGGTTATTTACGTGATGGGCATCAGCATTGGTCGCACTACCAACAACCAATCGAAATTTTACAACAAGTTGAAGTAATTAAAGGCCCATCGAGCATTTTATATGGTCAATCAGGTCCGGGTGGCTTGGTGAACATGGTTACTAAAAAGCCTACAGCACAAACATTATTTAATGCCAGTGCCGATGTAGATCAACATGGCTCAACGCGCTTTATGGTTGATGCTGCAGGTGCCTTGACTGAATCTGAAGATTTACGTGCTCGTGGTATTTTAGTTAAACAAGATGTTGATTACTGGCGTGAATACCAAAACGGTGAAAACCGCGAGCGTGACCGCTTTTTAGGTGCTTTAGTTGTAGATTACGATATTAGCGACAACGCATTAGTACGTGTGCATTACGACCGCACAGACGACGAAGCCGGTTTAGATACTGGCGCATGGATAGACGAAAACGCCAATGTAATTGGTGATGATAAAACAATCCGTGATATGTCTTGGGCATTTACCGACATAACCGTAGAAAACCTAGGTGTAGACCTAGAAGTATTTTTAACCGATAACTGGCAAGTAAAACTTGGTTACAACGAACAAACGTTTGAACGCCAACGCTTTGAGTCAGCACCTCGCATGCCTAATGGCTTTGCTGAAGGTGACAGCTATGAATCTCGCCCTTACGATCGCTTTGATGATTGGCAATTTAAAACTGCATTTATTGATTTTATTGGTGAGTTTGAAACCGCGGGCATTCAACACCAGTTATTAGTAGGCGCTAACTCGCTTGATTACTACTACGGGCAATTACGCACAGCACTGCCTAAAGAAGAATACCTTTACTATTCAGCAGGTCAAGACGAGCCATCTCGTCCATCAATAAGCTATAAAACAGATGATACAATAAGCGAAACTGAATACGACTACTACGGTATTTACGTCCAAGACTTAATTTCGTTCTCACCAGAGTGGCAATTATCGCTAGGTGGCCGTTACGATAAGCAAACGCGTGAAGGCCAAAATAACGAATCATTTGTACCAAAAGTAGGTGTGCTTTATCACCCAAATGCTTCTGCAACTATATACGCTAGTTACTCAGAAGGCTTTGAGCCACAAAATGAGACCATCACCGACGAAACTGATATTAACTTCGGTATGGAAATAGATGCTGTTACCTCTGAACAAAGAGAACTTGGCATAAAATGGCAACTGCTTGATGACCGTTTACTGCTTAGTGGTGCCGTTTTCGATATAAGTAAAAACGGAACGCTGGTCACTGAAGACCTTGAGGCTCCTATTGGCTCAGTTACAACCGAGACAAATCAGGTTGGCGAACAACGCCACAAAGGCTTTGAAGTTGCAGCACAAGGCGCTGCAACAGATCGTTTATTTGTAATGGCCTCTGCGATGTATTTAGATGCGAACTATGAAAGAGCGAATGAGGAGCTGCAAGGTAAACGCCCAACCGACGCACCTAAATGGTCAGCATCTCTGTGGACTCGTTATGAGCTAAATGATGCGATTGCTTTTAACGCTGGTGCTTTTTATGAAGGCGAGCGCTTTGCAGATAGCGATAATACAATTACTAAAGATGCATATACACGTGTTGATGTAGGTGCAACTTATAAGTTTAACTTAAGTAATACCGATATTAACTTACGCCTTAACATCGAAAACTTATTTGATAAAAGCTATTTAGGTGGTGGCGGCACAAATAATGTAACTGTTGGCGAGGGTACAAATCTTCGTTTAGCTGCGCAATTTAGCTTTTAAATAAATGCCTTAAATAACAGCTTTAAAATATAGCCCGCGTACATTTACGCGGGCTTTTTTATATCTAAATATTTACACTTAACAGCATTAAACCTATTACAAAGCCTATTCATCTCATCTATTTTTTATCATGTTTGTTACATGCTCTAATAGCGCTAATTATTAAAAAGGCCTACCAAAATGAAAAAATTAATTACCGCACTACTGCTTACTAGCAGTATGGCTGCAAACGCTAACAGCGCCGAATTTACCCAAAAGCAATTACAACAAGTAGACGAAGTGCGCACCTCTGCACTAAATAGTGATTTAAGCTATAAATTACTAGAGTCATTAACAACTGAAGTTGGTCCTCGCTTACCCGGCACTGAAAACGATAAAAAAGCAGTGGCATGGGCTCAAGCCAAATTTAATGAACTGGGCTTTGATAAAGTATGGCTAGAAAAAGCCACGTTTCCTGAATGGCGTCGTTATAGCGAAAGCGGAAAAATACTAACACCAAGCGAGCAACCACTGCACTTAACTGCATTAGGTAACAGTATAAGCACGCCAAAAGATGGGATTACAGCGCCGGTTGTATTATTCGAAACACTTGATGAATTAAAAGCCGCACCGGCGAACAGTTTAAAAGATAAAATTGCATATATTAATTACCGCATGAACCGCGATATAGACGGGAATGGTTACGGGCCGGCTGTAAAAGCACGCGGTACAGGCGCTATAGAAGCGTCTAAAAAAGGCGCTGTTGCCTTCATGATGCGCTCGGTTAGTACCGGTCATCATCGCTTTGCACACACCGGCGGTAGTTACTACAAAGAAGGTGTTACAAAAATACCTAACGTAACAATTGCTAACCCAGATGCAGATCAAATAGCACGCTTAGTTGCTTTAAATAAAGACGTATCGGTAAATATTAATGTGCAAACCGAAAGCCTTGGTGAAGGCACTGTTTATAACGTTATTGGCCAATTTAATGGTACCGAAAACCCTGAGCAATATGTATTAATTGGCGGGCATTTAGATTCTTGGGACTTAGGGACTGGCGCATTAGATGACGGCGCAGGCGTTGCACTAACAATGGCAGCCGCTAAACATATTAGCGATGTAAAACGTCCTAAGCGCAGTATTCGTGTGGTACTTTTTGCAGCTGAAGAGCTAGGTCTTTGGGGTGCAAAAGCTTATTTTGCAGAGCATAAAAACGAGCTAAGCAATATTGTTGCAGCCGCTGAGTCTGATTTTGGCGCCGATGTTGTATATGCTTTTGAGTCGAACGTAAGCGCAGAGTCACTTCCTGTAGTTCGCGCTATAGCAAAAGAACTTGCGCCGTTAAATATTGAGTACATTGGTAAAAACCAAGCGAATGGTGGCCCCGATCTAATTCCACTTAAAGCAGCAACGTCAGCGCCTATTTTTGAACTTGCTCAAGATGGAACAGATTACTTTGATTACCACCATACAGCTGACGATACGCTTGATAAAGTAACACCTGCTAAGCTTCGTCAAAATACCGCTGCATACGCTGTATTTGCTCTAATGGCTGCCGATGCAAAAACCACTATCAAGCCTAAAGCTCAAAATAAGTAATAACAGACATACTTACTTACAGTTTGTAGCTTTAACTAACACGCTTCTTGTTTTACCTTTAGGTAATTAAACAAGGAGCGTGCTTTATGTTACTTTTCAACACGAGTGAATCATTTCCACATTTTGCACAAATAACACGCTGCCCTCACTGCCAAAGCGACGCCTACCATTTAGTAAATAAAAGCCGCTATTTACGATTTAGCATTTTACCTATGCTTGCCTTAAAATTAAGCTATAAACGCGAGTGCTATCAATGCGGAAAAAGCGAACCTGTTAAAATACCGCAACTACCGTTAATAGAAAAACTAAGCCTACCTAAATACTTTATTGGCGTATTTTTATTGCTTTGGATTATTTCTTTTTTTTATCAACAACACCTTGATACCGAGACTCAAAAGCAAAGCTATTTGAATACACCTAAAATATATGACACCTACTTAGTACACGCCGACAAATTTACACACGAACCCTGGACCCTAACCAATTTAAGAATTGCTCAAGTTTTAAGTTTTGATAAGCAGTTTATTACCTTTCAGATAAGCAACTACAGCTATAAACGTAATAATAGTATTACCTTGGCAATGCGTACCAGCCAACTAATTCAAGACAATTACTTCTCCACTAAAACAATCACCCTCCCTCGTGATGAAGTAAAGCGTTTGTATAAAGACGAAGCTATTTATGATGTGCTGCGACCTTATGCCAACAGCCTTTATGGCGGGTTTGTGATGTTTCCTCCCAAACCTAAGCCACTATATAAAGGTTTAAAACTCGATAAAAACAATCAACAAGGCATTATTTATTTTAAAGATAAGTTGCTTTTTGAAGCATTTAATAGCTTTAAGCTAGCTGCTGAAGCGGGTTCTCAATGGGGGCAATTAAATTTAGCGCAAATGTATCGTGATGGTCAGGGAATAGCTCAAAATTATCAACAGGCTATTTATTGGTATAAAAAGGCCATTGAGCAAAAAAATACTAAAGCACAATTTGAATTAGAATCGCTTTGTAAAATAGCTAACTGTGAATGAGTGAATTTAAATATAGCTGGCGCAACAAGTACGCCAGCTATAAACTATTTTTTAAATAACTTTGTATAACTTACATGTATAAGCACAACAACTAAGCCGGCAATAACACCTAGCAAACCATCAAACAAGAGAGGCGCTAATACTTCTCCTGTGCTGCCAGCAACAGACTGAGCATAGCTCGTAACATCCACTTGAGTATGATGCAGTAACTCAACACCATGCACTAAAATCCCGCCGCCTACTAAAAACATTGCAATGGTGCCCGCAAATGCTAAAAACTGCATCAACCTAGGCGCTGCTGCGAGTAAGCCTTTACCAAGTAACTCTTTAAATTTATTAGCTGACACTTTAGATTGGTTAAGTAAATAAAGCCCGGCATCATCTAGCTTTACAATACCGGCCACTAAGCCATAAACGCCAATCGTCATTATAATTGCGATAACACAAAGCACTAAAGCTTGGTTAAGTAATGTAGCGCCTGCCACAGTGCCTAAAGTAATAACAATAATTTCGGCAGAAAGAATAAAGTCGGTTCTTATTGCCCCTTTTATTTTTTGTTTTTCATACTCAACTAAATCTAATTTTTCATCTTCATCTACCACTTCATTGTGATGAGGCAAAAACTTAGCAAATACTTTTTCAGCTCCCTCAAAACATAAAAATAAACCACCCATCATTAAAAGCGGTGTTATTAACCAAGGCAGCCATACGCTTATTAATAAAGCGGCGGGTACGAGTATCGCTTTATTTAAAAATGAGCCCTTTGCCACAGCCCAAACAACCGGTAATTCACGCTCTGCTGCAACACCTGTAACCTGCTGTGCATTGAGTGCTAAGTCATCGCCTAATACACCCGCTGTTTTTTTTGTTGCTACCTTACTCATTGTCGCAATGTCATCAAGTAAAGTGGTTATATCGTCTAATAACGTTAAAAGGTTAGTGCCTGCCATAAAGCTTCCGAGCTCAAAAAATATTGCTATAAACATAACGTAAAGCGCTACTTTCACCAACGGTTAATTTTGCTTTGTTATTCTTACATTAGATTAAAATTTTGCCCTGTGTTTTAACTAACTTTTAAAGAAGATGGGAGGAAAAATGAAAGTATATTTAGCATTAATCGCTATTTTACTAAGCTTAACCGCATGTAGTGATTTACAAACCAGTACTGCTTACAAATGCGATGATGAGAGCGTAAAACTCAATATCATTAATAATTCTGAAGCCAAACTTATCTTTAACAATAAAGTGCATGTACTTAATCACGAAAAAAGTGCATCAGGGAATAAATATATAAGTGAAGAGGTACTGTTTTGGGGTAAGGGAAATGAGGCCATGCTAATCATTGCTGGTAAAAAAAGACAGTGCATCAAGGTTTAACACAAAACTAACCAATAAATTACAGCAATGCTACAATAATTAAAGACCCATTATTGTGATGAAGTTATGCGTTCAATTGCGATCAAACATAAAATAATTTTAGCTTTTACAGCCATTGGTTTATTGGTGCTAACAAGTAGTGTGTTTTTTTATTGGTCATTAAACAAAATTAGCGTTAACAATACCCGAACCGAAAAATTAGCAGTTCCGGTACAACAGTTCAGTAAAGATTTAAGGCTATCATTACTGTCTATTACCAAATTTAATGCCTTAGCTTACAGCCAAGCAAACCTTGATTTACTTCAACAAAATAAAAAACAGGCGCAAGCTGAGCAACAACAATTTAGCGATATGCTCAATTCGTTAAGCACTCAACTAAATCAACAAATAACAATGCAAAATTTACTCGCCAGTACCAACGAAGGCTTTGAGCAACTGACTAAAGTAAGTGTCGCAATGTTTAGTGCTAAAGAGAGTAAGTTTGTAGCGCAAAATTCCACCATAGAATTATCAGCAACGTTTAACGAGCAACTTTACAATTTAAGTTCTAACTTACTTGATATAGAACTTTTAGAAGTGCCTGCAAAACAGCAGGCGCTACTTAATGCGATGTTTGGAACAGCGACCCGTATAGATGATTTATTGTTTAACTTAAGCAATAATATAAAAAGCATTACTAAAACTACAAGTATCAATGATTTAAATAGTCATCAGCAAGATACTCTATTTCTACTAGATAACATCCAACCTAATTTCACCTATTTAGAGCAACAAGCGCTACCCTTTAATAATGCGTTTAATGCTAAAAATTTAACGACTAAATTTAATCAATTAAGAGAGTTACTTAACAACGATACAGGAATTTATGCCCAACAAAATAAAGTACTCAAAAGTACTATTGCTGCGGCTCAAAATTTTGAACACTTTCAACAGCAATTTATAACAACAGAAGGTCAGCTTATTGAACTTAATAAATTGGCTGATGAGCGCTTTAATGCCTTACAAACTAATGCAAAGGCCGCCATAAATACAGGGATTAGTTCTGTAGTAATTATTACGATTGTTTTAATTATATTGATTATCGCTATCTCTATTTTTACAACTCGCGCAATGCTAAAACCGCTTAAAAAAGTAAACCGCGATTTAGCCCGAATCGCCTCAGGTGATTTATCAAAGCGAAGCCATCCGCGCAGTAAAGATGAATTTGGTACTTTGCTAAATAACATAAATAAACTCAGTGAAGACCTTACCCAGTTAATTGGCGCAATTAGTAGTGACGCCCATGAACTAGACCGCAGCGCTATTAAAACCAGTGAAAAAGGTCAGCAAATGACGGTTGTTGCACAACAGCAGTTGGAGCGAAGCGCGCAGGCAACATCGCTTGCACAAAATATGCTAACCAACTCACAAGCGGTTTATGAACAAGCAGATAAAACATCAAGTGAAATAACCAATGCATCGCAATTTGCCAATGACGTAAACGAGATTGCTAATAAAAATAGTCTAAGTATAGAAACTTTATTGCAGCGCCTAGATAAAGCAGTAGGCAGCACTGAGGAACTAGCCCAACACACTCAGCTTATTGAAGCCATTGTTGAAACAATTAGCAGCATTGCCGAGCAGACCAACTTATTGGCACTCAATGCTGCAATTGAAGCAGCGCGAGCGGGTGAAAACGGACGCGGGTTTGCTGTAGTTGCTGATGAGGTTCGATCATTAGCTGCACGTACACAGACCTCGACTAGCGAAATAAACACCATGATCCAAACATTGCAACAACACACTAAAACAACTCAAGAACACATTACCGATGGCCAACACCAAGCCAAGCAATGTGTTAAAAACAGCACTGAACTAAATAAAGCCGTAGAGCGTATTAAAAGCACATTGTCGTCTGTTAATCAGATGAGTGAGCAGATTGCTCATGCATCACATGAGCAATTGACTAACAGTAACGACATTCAACAAATAATGGCCAAGGTGACAGAGCAAGCAACCTTGAATGCCAAAAACGCGACAACCCTAGCAAGCGAAAGTGAAGACGTAAATCAACTTGCACACTCCTTAACAAGTGCCGTAGAGCGCTTTAAGTTTTAAGTGCAAGTAATGACTTGGCTTGCATGAAATGGGTATAATACTTCAACTCTTTTGCTTAATAGCGGCCCACAATGAAATATAAAGATCTACGTGATTTTATCGATTTGCTTGAAAAAAAAGGCGAACTTAAACGTATCACCCAAGAAATCGACCCGTATCTTGAAATGACCGAAATATCTGATCGCACATTGCGTGCTAAAGGTCCTGCGTTATTATTCGAAAATCCAAAAGGCTACGATATGCCGGTGCTTACCAACTTATTTGGTACACCAAAACGCGTAGCAATGGGCATGGGCCAAACAGACGTTAGCGAGCTGCGCGAAGTAGGTAAACTACTCGCTTTTTTAAAAGAGCCTGATCCACCAAAGGGTATTAAAGAAGCACTAGGCGCTATACCTATTTTTAAGCAAGTGCTTAATATGCCAGCAAAAGAAGTTAAAAAAGCGCCTTGCCAACAAGTAGTTTTAGAAGGTGATGATGTAGACTTAACTAAATTACCTATTCAACATTGTTGGCCAGGTGATGCAGCGCCATTAATTACTTGGGGCCTTACAGTTACTAAAGGGCCTTATAAAAAGCGCCAAAATTTAGGTATTTATCGCCAGCAATTATTAGGCAAAAATAAAATAATTATGCGTTGGTTGTCGCATCGTGGTGGCGCGCTTGATTTTCAAGAATGGTGTAAAGAAAACCCTGGGCAGCCTTACCCTGTCTCGGTAGCACTAGGTGCCGATCCAGCTACTATATTGGGTGCAGTAACGCCTGTACCCGACACATTAAGCGAATATGCATTTGCTGGTTTATTACGTGGTAGCAGAACCGAAGTTGTAAAATCAATTTCAAATGACCTACAAGTCCCTGCCAGTGCAGAAATAGTACTTGAAGGTTACATTATGCCAGGTGAAATGGCGCCAGAAGGCCCTTATGGTGACCATACCGGTTACTATAATGAAGTAGATGACTTTCCAGTAATGACGGTAACTCACTTAACGCATCGTAAAGATCCTATTTATCACAGCACATTTACTGGCCGACCGCCTGATGAGCCTGCAATTTTAGGTGTAGCACTTAATGAAGTGTTTGTGCCGATATTACAAAAGCAATTTCCTGAAATCGTCGACTTTTATCTGCCGCCTGAAGGGTGCTCGTACCGTATGGCGATTGTAACAATGAAAAAACAATATCCTGGCCATGCTAAGCGCGTGATGATGGGAGTTTGGTCGTTCTTACGTCAGTTTATGTATACCAAGTTTGTAATTGTGTGCGATGACGATATTAATGCCCGTGATTGGGAAGATGTTATTTGGGCTATAACAACCCGAATGGATCCTGCTCGCGATACAACATTAATAGAAAACACACCTATTGATTATCTCGATTTTGCATCGCCAGTCTCTGGCCTTGGTTCAAAAATGGGAATGGATGCCACCAATAAATGGCCTGGCGAAACCACCCGCGAATGGGGCGAGCCTATTGTTATGGATAAAGACACCAAAGACCGCGTAGATGATATTTGGGAAAGCCTTAATATTCTTTAAGCGTTTATATGTAAGTACATAACAGGCTATAAAATAACCCTGCAGATATGCTAGAATCGAGTCATTCGATTGCGTATCTGCTGTTTAAAGCGCTGCTAAAAGGTAAAAAATGCAAACATTAAAAGCTGAAGTTGTAGCTATCAGCCCACTTACAGAATTTGTTCACAAAGTAATTTTAAAGCCACAACAACCTGTGACCTTTGAAGCTGGCCAATACATGCAACTCGTATTGGGCGAAAAAGACAAACGTGCTTTTTCTATAGCTAGTCGCCCTTCACAGTGCGATGCAATAGAACTGCATATTGGCGCGTCAGGTGCCGATTCGTATGCAATGCAATCGCTGGAACATTTACGAAACGCCCATACCACTGGGCAGTTAGTAGACATTGAAGCTGGCTTGGGTATTTCACAGTTGCGCCTGCAATGTGAGCGCCCTATTATTTTACTTGCCGGTGGCACTGGTTTTTCATACGCAAAATCAATGGCTGATCACTTAGCTGAAATTAAGTGCGACCGTCCTGTATTATTTTACTGGGGTGTAAAAGAAGAGTCAGCTTTATACGCACATACAGAAATGCAAACATGGGCCGATAGCCACAAAAACTTTGAGTTTATCCCTGTGGTAGAAAATCCATCTGCTAATTGGCAAGGTCACACTGGCTATGTACATAAAGCGGTAATGCAAGATATTGTATCACTTGAACCATACGATATTTATATGGCCGGTCGTTTTGACATGATAGGTATTGTCCGTGATGACTTTATTACTCATGGTGCAATTCGTGAAAACATGTACGCAGATGCATTCGCATTTATCAAATAATTGAAATTAACTTTCAGTTATGAATAAAGGCACCTAATCGGTGCTTTTATTTTATATAACAACAAATACTTAATAGTTAAAACCTATCAATCTCATCAACATAAACAATTTCCTAAATCCCTATCTATAAACCATACTTTGTATAGAACATCAGCGGGAGAGACCCAAATGCTAAATACAAAAGTAAAAGATTTTATGCAACGCAAGTTGCCAAATATCACACCAGATACAGAAATGACGACAGCCATAGCAGAACTACAAAAATTTAAACTACTTGGCGCACCAGTATTTGATAAAGATAAATGCCTAGTCGGATTTATATCTGAGCAAGAACTATTAAAACCACTTACGCAAAGCAGTTATTTTTGTGATGGGATGGTTAAAGTATCGCAACTTATGCAAACAAAGGTAGTGACCGTTAGCGGCGATACCAATATTATTGAGCTTGCAGAGCAAATGCAGCCCGGTAAACCAAAAAACTACCCTGTTGTAGAGGGTGTTAAAGTAATCGGCATGATCAGCCGAGCTGACGTACTTAAAGCACTTTACGATAATTATATAAGTTGCCAAACGCGTTAATTAAACTGACATTACAAATACAAAAATGCCGCTTATATAAAGCGGCATTTTTAATATTCTTAAATTAACGTGCGCTAACGATTGCTGAAAGTTCTTTTTTATCGCCATCGCTTAAAAATGCTATTTCTAATGCATTTTTTTGGGCTTTTTCCATATCAGCTTGAGATAAGCCAGCTTTAGGTGCTGCAACGGTATATTCGTACTCAATTTCAATGCCTTCAACCGCAGGGTCATCAGTATTAATACACGCTAAAATACCGTGATCTAAAAACTGTTTAAGTGGGTGCTTAGCTAAATCGTTTACTGTACTGGTTTGAATATTACTTGTTAAGCACGACTCAATGCCAATACGGTTATCGCGTAAGTAATCCATTAGTTTTGGATCTTCAATAGCTTTAACGCCATGCCCTATTCGGCTTGCACCTAGCTCATTAATTGCTTGCCAAATACTTGGAGCACCGAGTGCCTCTCCAGCATGAATAGTCGAAGCTAAATAAGCATTTCGTACTTGTTTAAAGTGCTCTACAAACAACTCACCAGGAAAGCCAATTTCGTCACCGGCTAAATCAACAGCAACTAAATCATTTTTAAATGCGAGTAAAGCATCAAGCTCTTTTTGACATGTTTTTACGCCATAAGTACGCGATAAAATACCAATCAAGTTAGCTTTTATATTTGCATCCTTTGTTGCTGATTTAATACCATCAACAACCGCCTCTACAACCCCTTCTGGGTGTAAACCTTGGCTTTGTGCCATGTAGTAAGGGCTAAATCGAAGCTCTACATAATCAAGGCCTTGTGCTTGTGCATCTTCAATGTTTTCAATCGCTATGCGTCTACACGCATCGTAGTCGCCAAGTACAGTGACACCCCAATCTAACTTTTGTAAAAAAGCCATAAGGTTTGGCTCAGGGTCAATAACTTGAACATGAGGAATTAATGCCTCAACGTTATCTGCAGGTAACTCTATATTAAACTGACGACCAAGTTCTAATATGGTTTGCGCACGTACATTACCATCTAAATGACGGTGAATATCTAGCAAAGGTAATTTTCTATTGATCATAATAGCAACCCAGTTTAGTTAAATTTGCGCGCATGATACGCAGATATAGTTATTTTTCAAGTCTATATGGTTTGCGTTAAGTTTAAGCGGTCATATGTCTGCTTTTTGTGCAAAAAATAACGTTACTTATTTATTTGATAAATAATGCCAAAGAGTTTTAAAAAGCGTATTTGCATCAATAGGTTTGGTAATATAACTATTCATTCCAGAGGCTAATGCCTTTTTAACGTCATCATCATGGGCGTTCGCCGATAGCCCTATTATGGGTAAATCAATTAACCCTAAATCACAACGAATTACTTTTGTTGCTTGGAGTCCATCCATTTTTGGCATCTGAATATCCATAAGAACAATGTCGTAGCTATTTTCGGTTAGCTTTTCTATGGCTTCAAAACCATCATTAGCAATGTCGGCAATACACCCTTTTGTTTTTAAAATGGCACTGGCAACATGCTGGTTAAGTGGGTTATCTTCGACTAAAAGTAACTTATAGTTTGCGAATGATAAGGTACTTACATCTATTTCGTCGTATTGCTGTTGAATTTGCTCTGCCTTTGGTAAAGGCGATATAAGCGGCAAACTAAATGTAAATGTAGAACCTTTACCTTCATAACTGACTAAATCAATTGCACCACCCATTAACTCAACCAACTTTCTGCAAATACTTAACCCTAAGCCTGTACCACCATATTGACGTGAGGTTGAGCTATCGGCTTGCGCAAACGGTTTAAACAATTGTTTTTGTGCTTCGCTACTAATACCAATACCCGTATCGTTAATACTAAAGTAAGTCATTTTTTTCGACTGCCAAATTTTCAGAGTGATCTCACCTTGCCCTGTAAATTTAACCGCATTATTGAGCAGATTCAGCAGCACTTGTTTTAAGCGGATTGGATCGGTATTAATGACCAAATTTGATGTTTTATCAAAATCGAGACTTAACTTTATTGATTTAATGTCAGCTTCAAACTGAAGTAAATTAAGCATTTCATCCGCTAAACTCGCTACGTTAATAAGCTCTTGCATTAAGTCTAGCTTGCCTGCTTCCATTTTTGAAAAGTCGAGCACATCGTTTAATACCCGCAGTAAAACACCCAGTGCTCCATCTGCTTGTTCAATGTAACTCCTTGCTTGTTGCCAATCATTCTGTTGCAGCGCTAAATAATGCAGCCCTTTTATACCGTTAATAGGGGTGCGGACTTCGTGACTCATGTTTGCTAAAAACTGCCCTTTAATATGACTCGCTTCATCTGCTTTTTGTTTTTCTTTGCGTAATGTATGCGTTTGCTTAGCCACTTGTTCGCGAATTTGTATGTTTGTACCTGTAACTGAAATCAAAAATGTAATCAGTAACCACACAAACAACATACCTACTATTTGTGCAAGCCAATACATTAACCAAGACGTTCTAACTATTGGTTCATATAACTCGACCTGCCACATGCGTTTGCCAATCAACAATTGATATTCTTTAAACAGCGTTTGCGAGTTATCGGTATCGGCAATATAAATTGCCTGCTTTTTCCCTGGTATCGTTGTATCAAAAAAACTGACTGAAATTGAGTTGTTGTGATCAAATAATAGTGTTTGCGATAAGCGTTTCAGACTGACAATCGCTGCCACAAAACCTTGAAAATCATCTTCGGTAGACGACTCTCCAAAAACAGGATATAAAAAGAGTACACCGTCTTCAGCTGTATTTTGGACTAAATTAATTGGCTCACTTAGTGCAAGTTCATTAAGCTCTTTCGCTTTGCTAAGCGCTGCACCTCTTACTTTACTAGAAGCTAAATCAAACCCTAAAACACCTTCATTATCTTTTAAGGGATATACATATTTTACAGGAAAGTAATTACTACGAGGACCTGCAGGTTGCCAACCTCCATCAAGTGACTTTTCTTTTATATATAAAGGTTTGCCTGTGGCTGTATTTTCATGTGTTTCAAAATCTGCGAGTTTATTTGCTGGTACATAAGGTATCCATTCAAATGCTAAAATTTCTTGGCTATAGTCCAACTGCTTTGAAGTAAATTGTTTAAACTCTTTAAAGTTCACGTCATTACTACTAGCAAAAAATGTAGCTAACAATCCTAAGTGAGCAGTAATACCATCGAGCTTCTGGCTTATAGCATTTTGCACAGTAAGTATTTTGGCTTCTTGCTTTTGAATGTCTTTTTCTTTTTTAACACTGGCAGCGCCATAAAAACTAACGCTGATTAGTATATAAATTAATAGTGAAGGTAAAATTACCAACATACGGTGGCGTACTTGCGTGTAATTAAAGGCTGCGAGCATGAGTGGAGTAAATATAAGTACACCGATACTGTCGCCAATCCACCATGCTATAAAGCTATCAAAAATAGCATTGGTCGGAATCACATTATTCAATGCTAATAAACTAGTTCCCACACCTGCAGCAATAACACAGCATATTGGTCCTGCTACTATTAAGCTCTGCACACTGTGTTTTAAAGAAGATAAATCTAGTGGAGCCTTTATAACATTTACTATAATTTGACGACCAATCCAAGCCTGTAAAACAGAGGCTAAAGTGACGCAAATAGCTTGTAAAAGCACATTAAAATGAAGAATATCTACGGTGTTATCAAGATGAATTAAGTTAGTACAGAAAGCACCAAGAATAAGGCCAATAAATGACTTACGTCCCCAAATTAAAAAGCTCGCTAAAGCAATTCCTGAGGGCGGCCAAGAGGCGACCGCATAGCCATCTACAGAAAGAAGTGAGTTGCTAAAATACCCAGTAAAAAAGTAAGCACAAGCCAAGCTAAAGGTTAATATTAAAAACTTTCTCAATGCTTGTGCTCCTGAACTACAAAAAATGCTAAGTAGTTATAGTGTAGTCATTTATTGATATAAAACGAGCGCCTTTTCTGCTTGTGCACTATTTTTATAACTTAAAACAGCTTGTTCAGAGAACTGTTTTTTATTGTCACTATTCAGTGCTTTATCAAAAATTCTAGCTGCTAAGTCATAATCACCTTTAGCATTAGCAAGGCAAGCCAGCGCAAGTAATAGTGAATTATTTGAATCATCCTTTTTAAGGCGTTCTTGTATGCTTATTTGCAACTTAGGCGCATCGGCTGCTGTTGCTTTACTTAATATATTGGCAAGCTCTAAGTGTTGCTCATTGTGCTTAACCATTTTAATTAAGTCACTTTCAATAGCAGCCAATTGACCTGCTTGCGCCATTTGCATTAAATATGCGGTGTGGGCATGAGCTTGCAGCTTTTTCGGTAGCTGTTTATATTTTTCACTCAGTTTGTCTGCATCTAACGCATTAAAGTAGGCACTAAATAACTGCGTCCACTGTGCATCAGTAAGTGCTTTTTTGCGTAATAAACGCGGCAAAAAATCTTCCAGCGCACTAAAGTGTTGTTGCTGTACTAATACTTCTGCATAAAGTTTTAACTCAAGTGCGGTGGCTTTTTTAGCTTCTGCGCTAATACGCATTTGTGATTCAATCGCGCTACTGTCGCCACTTGCCAACCATAGCTTTGCTACTTTTAATTGATGCTCTGGGCTTATTTCAAATAAACGCTCAAGTGCTTTATCTGTTTGATTATTAGCAAGCGCTGCTTTTGCAAGTAATGCTAAGCGAATATCTTCAAACTTATCTGGTACGCTATTACCCGATAGAGCCTGCTCTACATGCTCATAATCATCATTAATAGCACTCCACAGAGCCTGCTCAATAGCCACTTGTTTGCGCTCTTGGCTACGTGCAAAAAAGCCATGTTTAGTATTATGATAAATCGATAATAAGTAGCGGATTAGCTTATATGTTAAATATAAAACAACAGCGGTAATGACTGCCATTATACAAAACGATACTATCGTGCCTTCTATCGTCGTATTGTTAAATGAAATAAGTACATAACCTTTTTCATCTAGCACAAATGGAGTAACCGCTAGTACAACAACAATAGCTACAATTAAAATAATTAGCCCTATCATTGCGCCCACTCCTTAACCTTTTGTGTACTATTTAAGGTTATTTTTGGATTAAAATTAAGCTGCTCTTTTTCGAGTTTAGACAACGCTTTAAGTACCGTTTTGGTTGCATCATCGTCTTGCTTAAAGTACTCACCAACTAAACGTTTTGCTTCACTTAAGGCGCTAAAGAAAATACTCGCCTGCTTACTCATAAGTGCATCTTGTGCCTGAGTTATATTAAGCTTGATTCGTTGATTAATTAAATGGCGATCTTGATCTGTAAGTAATGGCTCAATGGAAACACCTTCGTGCTGGCGAATAGTAATAAAGCCATCCACAATTTTATTCCAGCTATTACTCAGGTTTTGCTGCCAATCACTCACGTCATCACTTAAAGCATTTTCATCTATTGCAGCCGCTTCTTCTGGCAAGTTAACCGCATTAAAAACTAAATTATCAACGCTATTAAGTGCACTGTTTAGCTGTAAATAAATAGCCTCTGTTGCTATAGGTTTAAGGCTATCAAGTGTTTGTATGTCTTGCATAATAGCTTGGCGAACTTCAACTGTTCCTGGGTGTTCGCTAAGTAATGCATCTAAGCGCTTTAAAACAGCACTAGTGCCTTGGTAATCTTTTTCAGCCCATAGTTTAAATTCAGCCATACGCTGTAAGCTGGTTACTTCTTGTGGGTTTAAAGACGAGCCTTGTTGCTGCGCTTTTTGCAGGGCTGCTTTTAGCTCTTGCTGATTTTGAGCTGCACTTTCACTTAAGGTTGCGGCTACTTTTTTCTCACTATTAAACAGCGCTTGCTGCAAATTAGATTGCGCCGATTTAAGTGCTTGCAGCTCTTGAACGAGTAACTTATTTTTCTCGCTTAACTCATTAACGGCTAGGTTTTGCACCTTACCAGCATTTAATTTTTGATAAAACTCGTATCCAACACCAGAGGCCACAATTAACGAAATAAGAAGCGCAAGTGCTGCAACCTTACTTACCTTTTGTTTGTTTTTTTCTGTCGTATTTTTTGTAGCTGCTGGCTCTTGCTTAGCTGATTTAGCTGAGGCCGGGTTAGCTATTGTTGATGTGGCTTTTTCTGCCGTAACTGGCTTTGACTGTTCGCTCATGTTGCTACCTTGCTGATTTATGCAGGTAAACATAGCATTATCGCTAGCCCCTGCTGCAATGTGTATATTAGCCGAACTTACCTGTTGCAACTTTAAATAAGCGGCTATCCGCTCGCTTGCAACATAAAATCGGCACTGTTGTAACCATTGTAGTTGGTGTGCAGTAAGGCTTTTAAATATAGCATCAACTGCTGCATTACTTGTTATGACTATACCGTGTACATTCTGGCTTTTCCAGTGGTCTGTCCAGTTAGGGGTAATACTCTCTGTGGGTTCACGTTTGTACACAACACAATTATTTAAAAAAGCACCGCGCTCTTTTAGCGTTTTAGCTAACTCAGGGCGGCCACCTTGCCCCTTAACTAACACTATATTACTGCCATCAACCTCGGCGAGTGATTTGAGCGCAAGCAACCCTTCTGAATCATACTGCTTTGGTACTGCTGCGCGCGCACCAAATTGCTCATATATAATGTCGGCTGTTTGTTGTCCAACCGCATAAAACTGCGCTTTGGTGTTTATATCGGGTTTTAATTGCGAAAGTGCACTGACTGCATCTTGCGATATAAATATTATTTTATCTGCATTTAACAGCGGACTAAGTTCAGTGCTGGAGGGTGTTAAATGCGTTATTTTTAATACCGGAAATAAAGACGCCTGATAACCCGCTTGCTCAAGTTGCTGTGCAAGGGCTGCGCCTTTTCCTTCGGGCCGAGTTATCAGAATATGTGTCATTTATGCGTCTCTATAAACTTCAGCTAATATTTTGTCTGCGCCTTGAGCTAGTAATTTTTTAGCAAGCTCAATACCTAGTTCTTCTGCGTCATTTACATGACCTGTTACTTCGTCACGTAAAATTTCGCTGCCATCAACAGCACCCACTAAACCACGCAAATGTACCTGCTCGCCATCAACTAATGCATAAGCACCAATAGGAACTTGGCAACCACCTTCTAAATAGCGGTTCATCGAACGCTCTGCATTTACGCGAATACGTGTTTGGGTATGCTCAAGTGGTGCAAGTAATGCTTTTGTTACTTCATCATCAATACGACATTCAATACCTACAGCGCCTTGACCATTTGCCGGTAATGACACTTCTGGCTCAATGTAGTCAGCAATACGCTTACTCATTTTTAAACGAATAAGCCCCGCTGCCGCTAAAATAATAGCATCGTATTGGCCATCATCTAATTTACCTAAACGCGTATTTACATTACCGCGCAAATCACGAATATCTAAATCAGGGCGAAGTGCTTTAATTTGGCACTGGCGGCGTAAGCTCGAAGTACCCACAATAGCGCCCTGTGGTAGCTCGTTTAAATTTGCAAAATTGTTTGATACAAACGCATCACGCGGATCTTCACGCTCACAAATAGTATACAGCTCTAATCCTTCTGGGAACTCTACTGGCACGTCCTTCATAGAATGCACGGCAATATCAGCTCGGCCATCTAACATAGCTTGCTCTAGCTCTTTAACAAATAAGCCTTTACCGCCAATTTTAGCCAATGGCGTATCTAAAATTATATCCCCTTGCGTCGACATTGGGACTAATTCTACGCGCACATCTGCATGAAAACGCTCAAGCTCTGCTTTTACAAATTCGGCCTGCCAAAGTGCTAAGGCGCTTTTGCGCGTTGCGATGCGTACTAATTTTGTTTTTTCTGTCATAGGGGTATCCAATTAATTACTGCGTTTAGCTAGTTTTAGTCAGCTAAAATTCTAAACTCTTTTTGGGCAATTAAATTGCCTTGCTCATCAACTACATCAACACGCCAATGGCCTGTTTGTGTGTCCATGATATTTTTTGTTGAGTACGTTCTGTAGCGAGGCGAAGTAACATTAAGTGTAATTTCAGCCATAGTTTCACCTTCAAACGACCAAACATGCTTAACTTGCTGGCCTTGAAGATTTTTAATCTCACTAAAAAACGATACGCCTTCATCAAACTGACTTAATCTAATATCAGCAGCAAACACATTAGTGGGCTCACGCTTACTTACTTTACGAGTAAGTACCGCACGGCTAATTTTACCCGTGTCTATTTGCGCGCCCAAAGCCACACTTGCCACTTGTGCTGTCGGCGAAAAACCTTCAGTGCCACTCAATGCGCCATCATCACTTTCTAACTCTAAAAGTAAGTCGCTTTGACTGGCTAGCTCAGCTACGTTTTGAGCTTCTGCGGTTTCTTCTTGCACATCATTATCAAGGTTTGAGTTTAACTCTGTATTAATGCTTTCGCTTTGTTCAGTAACACTATCGTTGTTAGCCAATAAAACAGGGGGATTATTTACAAGCTCAGCTTCATCAGATGTATTACTTGAAATGCTTAGTTGAGCCTCATTTTGCTCAGCTGACAACGGTTCAATCCGAGCTTGCATTACCTCTGCAGATTCATTAGGGGTATTGTTTATTGATGATTCAGACTCAACATCCGTTACTTCAACGTTTGCCTGGTTTTGAGCGTTACTGCTAAAGCTTAAAAATTGCTCCTGCTCATTTGGATGCTCACCTTGCTCTGCACTGGCTGACGTTGTTAAGCCATACACAACTGCTGCAGAGGTCATTAATACCAACATAGCAATACTCACAATACGACGCCAATTCCACTCGTAGCTTACCGTTGGTACACTCTCTTGTAGTTCGCGTTTAACATTTGCTTTAATAACTATTTTTTGACTCATATTGACCTCAGCGGTTCCAAAATTAGCTTAAACGAGCAATTAACCATTGGCGAATAGCTTGCAATTCTTCTGCGCAAACTTGGTGAGCCATTGGGTATTCTTGCCAGCTTACATCCATGTTATGTGCTGTTAATACTTCAAACGCACTTCTTCCCGCACTATGCGGTACAACGTTATCTTGGCTACCATGAGCCATAAATACGTTTAAATCAGTATGCTTTGCTTCATCAGCAAATTTTTGCGGCACACACATATAAGTAGAAAGCGCCATAACACCCCCAAGCTTTTGCTCAAAGCGCGGTGCTAAATGCAGAGACACAACACCACCTTGAGAAAAGCCAGCTAAAATAATTTTATTAGCAGGTATACCATTAGCAATTTCTTTATTAATTAACTCTTCTACCTTTGCAGCCGAATCCCTTACGCCTTGTTCATCGGCACGCTTATCTAATTCTATAGATTTAATATCGTACCAAGAGCGCATTTCCATGCCACCATTTATGGTGACCGGTTGTACTGGCGCATGCGGAAAAACAAACCGTATACCAAGCTCACTTGGTAAATTAAGCTGCGGAGCTACTGGCGCAAAACCATCCCCAGAGTCACCTAAACCATGTAACCAAATAACCGTTGCTTTGTGCTCACTTTGGGCTGCATATTCTACAAATTCTAAACTCATAGTGATGATTGCCACTTAACTTCTTGGCCTGCTTGGCGAGTTGAGGCTTCATTTATAAACGCCCAAAATTCAGCGCCAGAACGGTTATCAATCCATAACCCATCACGCATTTCAAAATGATGTCCGTTAAACTTAGTCGCAACCCATACTTGGTGAAGAGGTGCTTGCTTGTTAATCACTATTTTACTTTTATCAGGAAAAATTATTTCTAAAATACCTTGTGCCGATTCGTAATCTAAATCAGCTTCGCAATCATCAACCTGCTCTTCAATAGTGAACATAAGAGCTTCGGCTAATTGGTGATATTCGTGTTCAGTCATTGTTATTTCCTTTGCAGGCGAGCCGCCTAATATTGGGTACGTTTTAGCTTTGAATTAGCTTTAAAAATGTGCAGCTAGGGCCTGTTAACCTTTCAGGATTGAAATTTGTTCTATCTAGGGGCGATTTAATCGCGGCGCGAGGTTTGTAACCTAGTGGACTAAGTTAAAACCGAGCAACAAAGAGTAAATCGTTCCTAGGACGAACCCAACGGGCAGCGCAAATTCAACCTCGAGAGATAAACAAGTCCTAGTGTAACAGGAATAAAATCATCCGCGAATAGCTGCATTTTTTAGATATTCTGTTACTCTGCGATTATAAAGCCAGCAACCGTATTAATCTAATGAAAGCGACACATACCTTACAATTAAAAAAACTATTAATAAGCACTGTACTGTTAAGCGCCTTAGCTGGCTGCGGACAAAGCGGTCCGTTATATTTACCAGAGCAACAAACAGAGCAAAACCAACCTCAAAATACAGCTCAGCCAGCCACTACCGCTGAGCAAGCCAAAATATCGCAAAGTCAGGAGCAATAAATGGATTATTTTAACTACAAAAACAACCAATTATTTGCCGAAGACGTCAGTGTGGCAAGCATAGCGCAGCAATACGGTACGCCGTGTTATGTGTACTCGCGCGCTACATTTGAGCGCCATTATTTAGCGTTTGCTAACGCCACTAAAAATCATAAAAGCTTGGTGTGTTACGCCGTAAAAGCAAACTCAAATATTGCCGTGCTTAATATATTAGCGCGCCTAGGATCGGGTTTTGATATTGTATCCAAAGGCGAACTTGCGCGTGTAATTAAAGCGGGAGGCGATGCTTCTAAAGTGGTTTTTTCGGGTGTGGCGAAAACGTCTGACGAAATAGCTTACGCATTAAAACTGGGCATTAAATGTTTTAACGTTGAATCAGCCTCTGAGCTTGAGCGTATTTCTGAAGTGGCTTGCGAGCTTAACCTAGAAGCGCCTATTTCTATTCGCGTAAACCCCGACATAGATGCAAAAACACATCCGTACATTTCTACTGGTTTAAAAGAAAATAAATTTGGTATTGATATACAAACTGCAGTAAGTGTTTATCAACAAGCAGCGGCTTTACCTGGTTTAAAAATTATTGGTGTTGATTGCCATATTGGCTCTCAATTAACTGAAGTAAGACCATTTTTAGAAGCCCTTGATAAACTCATGGCGCTTATTGATGAGCTAAAAACCAACGGTATTGAGCTAACTCACTTAGATATTGGTGGCGGTTTAGGCGTGCCATATAACAACGAGCAACCACCGCACCCAAGTGAATATGCAGCGCAAGTTACCGAGCGCTTAGCTAACTATAAACACCTTGAACTAATTTTTGAACCAGGGCGCGCTATTGCAGCTAACGCAGGTATTTTAGTTACTCAAGTTGAATTTATTAAACAAAACCAAGACAAATTTTTTGCCATTGTAGATGCAGGTATGAACGACATGCTTCGCCCTGCGCTTTATCAAGCGTGGCAAAAAATCATTCCGGTATCAGTTCGCGACGACGAAACACCGACTCACAACTTTGATATTGTGGGTCCGGTGTGCGAAACCGGCGACTTTTTAGGAAAAGATCGTGAACTAGCGCTTAAACAAGGCGACTTACTCGCACAGCGAAGTGCTGGTGCGTATGGCTTTACCATGAGTTCAAACTACAACTCGCGCCCGCGTGTTGCAGAAATAATGGTAGATGGTCAGCAGCATCATCTTATTCGTGAACGCGAAACTATTGAAAGCCTTTATCAAGGTGAGAAAGTTTTACCATAAACGTTTTTGTCTACTAGCTGCTCTGTGGCATGATTAGCACAGAGCAAAACCGAATTAGAGCGCTATGTTAGTTAATTTTTCCAAAATGCACGGCTTAGGCAACGACTTTGTTGTGATTGATAACATTACACAAAATGTTTTTTTGTCGCGAGATCAAATCAAAAAACTGGCAGATCGCCATTTTGGCATTGGCTTTGACCAATTGCTAATGGTTGAAGCGCCATACTCTCCTGATCTCGACTTTCATTATCGAATATTTAATGCCGATGGTACCGAAGTAGAACAATGCGGTAACGGCGCACGCTGTTTTGCCCGCTTTGTACGTATGAAGGGCCTTACTAACAAGCATAAAATTACTGTGTCGACCAAGTCGGGCAACTTAACGCTCTACATAGAAAAAGACGGTCAAGTAACGGTTAACATGGGTCATCCAAATTTTGAGCCTAGTAAAATCCCTCTAAAAGCGAGCAAGCGTGAGCTTACTTATATTATTAGAACCGAAGAACACACTGTATTTAGTGGCGCGGTATCTATGGGTAACCCGCATTGCGTGCTAGAAGTTGACGACGTAACCACCGCGCAAGTTGATATATTGGGTCCATTACTTGAAAACCACGAACGTTTTCCGCAAAAAGCGAACATTGGCTTTATGCAAGTTGTGTCGCAAGAACACATTAAATTAAGAGTGTGGGAGCGCGGCGTTAACGAAACCCTAGCCTGTGGTACAGGTGCGTGTGCAGCAATGGTTATTGGTCATATGCAAAATAAGTTATCAACAACCGTTCAAGTAGATTTACCAGGCGGTAGCTTACAAGTACGTTGGAGTGGCGAAGGTCACCCAGTACGCATGACTGGCCCCGCAGAGCATGTGTTCGACGGGCAAGTAGCGCTATGAGCGAGCTAAGTAAAGAACAGGTTATTGATTACTTACATCAACATCCTGATTTTTTGGTTCAGCACCCGGAGCTACTCACACAACTTGAGCTGCAACAGCAAGCTCAAGGTGCAACGTCGCTGGTACATATTCAGCAACGCCAATTACGCGAGCACAACACGCTTTTAAAAAACCAAATAGACGCTATGAGCAAGCATGCAACGCAAAACGAGCTTGTATATCGTTTGTTTAGCCAGTGTCATCGCCAACTTTGGAATCATGACGATTTTGACACCCTTGCAAATAATCTACGCAATATAATTTGCTCAAGTGAAGATGTTAGCGACTGCAAATTAGTAAAATATAATCCCAAATACGACGAACTTATTGCGCATCGCCTTACCCATTCTGGGCATTATTTAGGGCGTATTAATCAGCAAGAGCGCGAATTATTCTTTAGTGAAGATACACAATCTGTCGCTATTTATTTAATTGGCGACACCAAGCACCCTATCGCTATTTTGGCGTTTGGTAGCAGTAACGTAAACCACTTTGAGCCCGCTCAAGATAACCTGTTTGTACTCGACTTTATAAACGCATTACACCTGCGGTTGCAAAAACTAGCATGAGTGACGATGCGCCTAATACTACCCAGTTAAGCGACAGTTGGCATACACCCATAACGCTATTTAGCGATTATTTAAAGTTTGAAAAACAATATTCAGCGCACACAGTTAATCAATACGTAAGCCAACTTGGCTTTGCAGCCCTTTATTTTAGCAAACTATGTGACGACTGGTTTGGCGTACAAGGCGAGCATATTCGCCGCTACAGCATGGCACTGCGATCAAAACAATTAAGTGGCCGTACAATTAGCTTAAAGCTCAGTTGTATTCGCAGCTTATATAAGTTTTTAAAAGCAAAAAACATTGCAGAGCAATCGCATTACCATAATCCGGCTATAGGTATAAAAGGCCCTAAGTTTGCAAAGCCCCTACCTAAAAATCTCGACGTAGATCAAATGGCACGCTTGCTCGAAATACCCGACGACGAACCTCTCGCTATTAGAGATAAAGCAATGATGGAGCTTATGTATTCATCAGGGCTGCGTATAAGCGAATTAGTTGGCGCTAACATGCAAGATATTAGTGCTGCCAATGGTGAAATTTTAGTGCGTGGTAAAGGCAATAAAGAGCGGTTAATTCCGGTGGGTAAAAAAGCGTTAGACGCATTAAAAAAATGGCTCACAATACGCCCTCAGTTTGCAAAGCCCGATGAAATAGCAGTATTTTTAAGTAGCCAAAAAAATCGTATTTCGATTCGCCAAGTGCGCCTACGCATGCAAGAGTGGGGAATAAAACAAGGCATTAGCTCGCAGGTTCACCCGCATAAGCTGCGCCACTCGTTTGCGTCACATATTTTAGAATCATCTGGTGATTTACGCGCCGTGCAAGAATTACTAGGGCACAGCAGTTTGTCGGCTACACAAGTGTATACGCATTTAGATTTTCAACATTTAGCCAAGGTGTACGACAACACTCACCCTCGCGCAAAAAAACGAACTGATTAGGAAAATAAATATGATCCGATTTAATCGTGCTATTAAGCCATTTTCTGTCATGAGCTTTGATTTAGACGACACGCTATACAGCAATCACCCTATTATAAAAGCAGCCGTTAAAGCCCAACAAAATTATTTAAACGCGCTACCGGGCTATCAAGAGCAAGGTCCAAAGTACTGGCAACTATGTCGCGAACTTGCCGTAATACAAAACCCAGATCTCGCAGATGATGTAACTAAATGGCGCAAACACACCCTACGTTTAGCGCTTTCTAAACTTGGGTTTACCGCAGATGATGTAGAGCGCCATGCAAATGCCGCCTATAACGCCTTTGCCGATGCGCGCAGCAACATAGTCGTAAGCGATGACGTACTAAACTTACTAGATAACCTAGCCAAACACTTTACGCTTGTTGCGATTACTAACGGTAACGTTGAAATTGAACGCTTTAACTTACACGATAAATTTGAACTCGTACTGCAAGCAGGTATGCACGGTAAAGCAAAACCTCACAGCACCTTATTTGATAAAGCAGCCACACATTTAAACGTTGCTAAAAGTGAAATTTTACACATTGGCGATAGCCTAGATACCGACGTACAAGGCGCAAATAATGCCGGTTGCCAATCGGTATGGTTAAACGATCAAGGCGCCAATTATGCTTATAAAGGGCTGGCTGATATTGAAATAGTCAACATCCATGCTTTAACGCACTTTATTAAATAATACCAATTGCATTAAATAAGTGTTCTATTATAGCGCTAAGAAAATAGCACAATAACAAGGCGAAAATTGTGACATATAGTTGTTCTATATAAATAATTTTTAACGCAGTTAGTGAGTTATTTAATGCGATAAAATGATCATGT
>NZ_PJBR01000033.1:0-36242 GCF_002863625.1 Pseudoalteromonas sp. MelDa3
AGCATTTGCTATGTGAAAGTAGGACATTACCAGGCTTCAAATTCAGTCGAAGGACTTTAATCTTAATAATTAAAAATAAGAAAATTGAAAAGAATTTTCTTGGTGACAATAGCGTTTTGGACCCACCTGATTCCATGCCGAACTCAGTAGTGAAACGAAACAGCGCCGATGATAGTGTAGCATTTGCTATGTGAAAGTAGGACATTACCAGGATTTAATTAAGAGAAACCCGTTACAGCAATGTGACGGGTTTTTTGCTATTTTAAATTAGTAAAACATTGCGCACTTAGAGAAGACACGGTTAATAATAGTGTAGCATTTGCTATGTGACTCTCTACTGCTGCGGGCACTACGACATTGCCAGGATTTAATTAAGAGAAACCCGTTACAGTAATGTAACGGGTTTTTTGCTTTTTGAAATTAGTAAAACTCTGCATACTAAGAGACGATACGATTAATAATAGTGTAGTATTTCACTGTGACTCTCTACCGCTGTGGGCACTACGACATCCTACTGCGTAGCGCACCGACTTCACATTGCAGAGCGCTCGAATTTAAGATTCGGGCTTTTTTATGTCTGCAGAAAAGTGAAAACGTGCAATTAACACACACTCACAGCAACGCCCATCATGTAGGTCGGGCGTAGCGACTCCCGACGCTAAAATCATAAAAATCTCCGCTCGACAATGAGTGCATAGCATTTGCACTGTGACTCTCCACGCAGTGGGCACCATGACATTACCAGGATTTAATTAAGAGAAACCAGATACAGTAATGTGACGGTTTTTTCTATTTAAATTTAGTAAAATCTCACCGTTAAATTCGACAACAAAACTAGGTGCACCTAATAGCGCGTGTTAAAATCCAATTTTTATGAATGACGATATAGAGGTCTAGATTGCCTACAGCTGATTACCAAAAGGTGCTTGATGAAATAGCACATGAAGTACGTCCTTTATTATCACAAGGGAAAGTAGCTGATTATATACCGGCGCTTGCCGAGGTTGATCCGGAACAATTTTCTATCGCTATTTATACAACTGATGGTGAAACTGTATGTGCGGGGGATTGTTCTCAACGCTTCACTATTCAATCAGTTTCTAAAGTTATGACACTTACTATGGCACTACAGCGTTATGGTGATGAACTTTGGCACAGAGTCGGAAAGGAACCCTCAGGTACAGCCTTTAACTCGCTTACACAGCTTGAGTTTGAAAAGGGGATTCCTCGTAACCCATTCATCAATGCAGGCGCAATTGTAACGTGTGATGCGTTATACAGCCGCTTATCTGCGCCAATGCATTCTATGCTCGAAACTTTCAGGTTATTAGCTGGTAATAGAGGCATAGTAATTGATAAAAAAGTCGCTAATTCAGAGTATGAGTTCAGGCACCGAAATGCTGCTATGGCACATTTAATGAAGTCGTTTGGTAATTTTGAAAACGAAGTTGATGATGTTTTGTGGGCTTACTTTAACTTTTGCTCTATTGAGCTCAACTGTATTGAATTAGCAAAAGCTTATAATTTTTTAGCTAACAAAGGTGTTGATAATCGATCGGGCAATCGTGTTTTAAGTAGTCGTCAGAATAAACAGCTTAATTCGCTTTTATTCACGAGTGGTTTATATGATGCTGCGGGGGATTTTGGTTACAGAGTGGGTATGCCTGGTAAGTCGGGAGTGTCAGGAACTATTTTAGCTGTACTACCAAATAAGTTTACAGTGGCTGTTTATTCACCGGGGCTTAATTCGTTTGGTAATTCGGTTGCAGGAATTGCAGCGCTCGAGCTGCTATCTAAAAAACTCGATATTTCTATTTTTTAGGGAATCGATAGGGAGCAATAATTGCTCCCTTTGTAATTTATTGTTCCCAATAAACTTGTTCTAAACAATCTTCACGTTCAGGTAAGCCACGAGATAAACGCGGAGAGTGTTGAACTAACACTTCATAACTCGCTCGGTTAGCATATTTACTAATTTGCGATAGTGACGAGTAAGTAATAGCTTGTTGCTGATGCTTAGCTGAGTTTGCCACATTAAGTTTATGATAAACATTCGCTGACAAATCATGTAGTACAGCCGCAAGTGCACAATCGCCTGCACCATTGGTGTTTTTGATTGAATCAGGCCCGCCCATAAATGGGGCAGTATGACTGTATGCCCTGATAGGCTCATCACATTCATCTTTACGCATAGCGCGTGAAAATTCGTAACGGTTAAAATCAGGTATGGCGCCCGGTAGTAACGGGTATTCAGTTTCACGTTTTAAACTTTCATCAACGTAGCCGGCCATAAATAAGCCTTTTTCGCCAGCGGTACAAATTACCAAATCTACCCAATCAAGTGCTTTATCAGCAGCTAAAAGGGGATCTTCAAAACCCGTAATAGCTAACCCTTCTTCTTCGTTCATAGCAAGAATATCAACATGCTTTTCAACAAAGTTTGCCCACCAAGTAGGGTCTTGTTCAATTAAGAACTTAGTACCGAGTGTAAGCACAACTGGCACACCTGCATCATTAGCGTATTTAACTGCTTGCATAGTGGCTTCAGTCATTGTTTCGCTACCTTGAGTACGCATAAGGTAGGCACTAATCACTAACGCTGATGAATTCTCAATAAGGTCTTTATCGATAGATTCAGGACGTAAGTGATTCATTAGGCCTGCACTTATTGCAAAAGTACGCTCACCGGTTTCATCAATTAATGTAAAACAACGGCCTACAGGCCCATCAACTGGTTGAAGGTAGTTTAAGTCTACACGGCTTGAGGTATTACATAAAAAACGGTAAGCGTAGCTACCTATTTTTATATTTTCGCTCATTACGCCTAATAAAACTGAGCGATCATCTGCAAGTACAGAGTAGTTGTGCATAGTGTTACCAATGGTTCCACCGGCAAACTCAAAATCAACCATATTGTTTAATTTTAAACGGTCGTATAGGGCGTTTGTAATATCATTATCAATTACTTGCGACATGCCTCTGCGCAATTGAAACTCGTCAAGGAAAGCTTGATCAACTTTTGCCTCTATATCAACAACGATCTGATCGATACCCGTAATATAACTACGTTGTAATCGCTCTGTTGCGTTAAGTTGATTGGTAAGTGGATCTTTGGCTTCCACTGGAAAATAATGTTTATGCCTGCGGCGTCCAGGAAATTTCATTTGCTACCCGTGTTGTGAGCTAAATAAAAAAAGCGTGAGATTATAGCGTAAATCAGCACGAGTGAGCCATTACAAACGGGTAAATATTGTTTTATTTTTGCAATAAAGTAATGAATAGCGCACTTTAAAGTGCTAACTAGGTATAATTGCAGCATAAAAGGTCATTTAAGTAGAAAAAATGAACGAACCATTTGATGACTCCTACTGGATGGAGCAAGCGCTTTTGTATGCAAAACAAGCAGAGCTGCTTGATGAAATTCCAGTTGGAGCAATTGTAGTCAGAGATAACCAGTTAATTTCAGTCGGGTATAACCGCTCAATAACGGATAATGACCCATCTGCCCATGCCGAAATGATTGCAGTGCGAGAAGCTGGAAAAGTCCTTAACAACTACCGCTTAATTGATTGCACCTTATACGTAACGTTAGAGCCTTGTTCTATGTGTGCGGGATTGTTAGTGCATAGCAGAATAAAGCGTTTAGTATTTGGAGCAGTCGATGCTAAAACAGGGTCTGCGGGTTCAATTATGAATTTATTACAAGAGCCTAAGTTAAATCATCAAGTTGAGGTGTGCGGTGGCGTTTTGGCACAGCAGTGCGGGGATACTATTTCGAATTTTTTTAAACGTAGAAGAGCGCAAATTAAAGCAGCTAAGAAAGCTGCTCGTGATGGTCAAATAAATAAGCCTAACTAAAGCTAACTAGCGATTGGCTCTATTTCTGATTCAGCCATTTGCTGCATAGCAAACATTCGGCGACGCCAGATGATTTTTTTGTGTAGTTTTCGCAACATAACACGACGACGTGTGGCCGTTGAATAAATGACATTGCGTTTTAATCTTTGTGTGCGTCTACGTTTTAGCATGTTTTCTCCTAATGCAAGAGTGAGAAAGGCACGGGTATATCTTATAAAATAATGATATACAATTAACACACATTAGTGATCATTTGGTGACAAGTAAACAGATATTTGATTTACTTAAATTTTGCTTACTGACATGCTCAATAAACGGGTATATTGTTTTCACTCGACTGCTCGGGCTCGATTATAGGTTGTTGTTTTTCTGTTTGAGCTTCATCTGCCTTACTTTTCACTTCACTTTTTTCGTTTAGCTTTAGCTCAGTATCAGTGCTCAGCTCTGTAATTGGTTCTGGCTCAGGCTCTGCAGCAATGGCATTATTTTCATCTAGCCAAACAAGTGCATCGTAATAGCGACGAATATTATCGACATATTTAACAGCTACATCGCCTCGGGCATAACCGTAGCGAGTTTTACGGTAATAGCGCTTTTTAATTAATAGCGGTAGGCGTTTTTTTACATCAGCCCATTTGTCAGGACTTGCGCCTTGCTGTTCGGTAATTATACGTGCGTCGTTAACGTGCCCCCAACCTACATTGTATCCGGCCAAAGCAAGCCATGTGCGGTCGGGTTGCGGGATACGGTCAGGAATACGTTTAATAAGCTTGCTTAAGTATTTAGCGCCACCACGAATGTTTTGCTCTGGTTCTAACCGGTTAGTAACACCTACTTGTTTGGCTGTACTGCGAGTTAGCATCATGATGCCGCGCACACCTGTTGGTGATTTAGCGCGAGGATTCCACATAGATTCTTGATAGCTTAGTGCCGCTAATAACCGCCAGTCTAGGCTACCTGCATATTGTTCAAACCATGGCTGGTATGTTGGTAAGGTTTCTTTAATTGCTTCGATATAAGCAAGGGTATTTACATAGTTAAATTGGCGTACGTGACCAAAGTATTTTTCTTCAAGTACATAGAGCTGGTTACTTTGCTTAACGTCACCAAAAAATGGCACCAACAACGCATATAAAGAGTCGTCTTTAGATTTATTAAGTATCCATGCAATCGGGTCGTTATGGCTAACTGAAAAACCAATGCTTAAATTTGGGTGATAACGGCGAAACAGCGATAGCGTATGCGTATCAGCGAGTGTGTAATCTATCTCGCCATCAATAACTGCTTGAAGTAGTTCTTCTTCATCAAACTCTTCGCTTTCTATCCATGTGAGATCTGGATTGTTCTTCTTCATTTTTTGTAGAGTAAGCGAGTGGCTACTTTTAGCTATAACCGTAAAGTTGCCATCTAAATCGTCAAACTCTCGAGGACGAACGCGCCCTTGTTTATAAACTAACTTTTGGCTGATTGTTCTGTAAGTTGGTCCGTAACGGTATTGCTCTGCACGGGTTTTATTATAGGTAAGTCCTGACGCTATTAAGTCTAAATCACCGCTTTCAAGGCGTTCAAACATGTCAGATAAGTTAAAGAAAGGGACTATTTCAAGCTCTACACCTAAATATTCAGCGAAGGCTTGAGATAACTCATATTCAAAGCCTTGCTCACCTTGAACGGCTTGATAATAATTACTAGCACTGGCAAGGGTACCCACACGTATTTTATTGTGTTCTTTTATTTGGGCGAGTTGAGTTGGCTGCTCTTGCATATCGCATGCACATAACAGCATAACTAAAGTAATGATTATTATTAGTTTTTCTTTCAACATTGAGTGCCCCTTAAGCTCGCCAGCCACCGTTATAGCAAAACTAAGCCATCGCGTCACTTTACCTTTTATTTTATTAACCAAAAGAGGCTATAAATAAAGCTAAAAAGTTAATTTTATGAAAAGCGTAATTTTGAGTTAAATCTGAATGCTAATTGGACTATAATGCGTGCCTAAAATATCGTTCAATCCCTAACCCCGGATGAAATTACCTATGTTGATCCTTCGTGGTGCACCAGCACTGTCAGAGTTCAGAGTTAATAAAATTTTAGCGCGTTGCCAACAATCGCAACTTCCAGTCACTAACGTATACGCCGAGTATGCTCACTTTGCCGATTTAACATCGCCGTTGAGTAGCTCCGAGCAAACCAAGCTTGAAAAACTATTAACTTACGGTCCAACTATTGCTGAGCATACCCCAGCTGGCAAACTTGTACTTGTTACACCTCGCCCAGGTACCATTTCACCTTGGGCATCTAAAGCAACCGATATTGCCCATAACTGTGGTTTAAAACAGGTTCACCGTGTTGAACGCGGTATTGCTTATTATGTTGAAGGTGACTTAAACGCAGAACAACTTGCACAAGTAATTGCGTTATTACACGACCGTATGACCGAAGCCACGCATAGTGAGCTTGAAGATGCTGCACAACTGTTTCGCAGTGATGCACCGCGCCAAATGTCGTCTGTTGATATTTTAGGTGGCGGACGCGAAGCATTAGCGATAGCTAATGTTGAGCAAGGTTTTGCCCTTGCTGATGACGAAATAGATTACTTGGTAGAAAACTTTATAAAGTTAGGACGTAACCCTAACGACATCGAATTGTTTATGTTTGCACAAGCAAACTCAGAGCATTGTCGCCATAAAATATTTAATGCTGACTGGACAATTGATGGAAAAGAGCAGCCAAAATCGCTGTTTAAAATGATTAAAAATACGTTTGAGTTAAACCCTGAAAATGTATTGTCGGCGTATAAAGATAACGCGGCAGTAATGAAAGGCTCAAAAGCGGGTCGCTTCTTCCCAAATGCGCAAGGTGAATATGCGTATCATCAAGAAGACATTGAAATACTAATGAAGGTTGAAACGCATAACCACCCAACAGCTATTGCGCCATTCTCAGGTGCGGCTACAGGCTCTGGTGGTGAAATTCGCGATGAAGGCGCAACTGGTCGTGGCTCTAAGCCAAAAGCAGGTTTAGTTGGCTTTACTGTATCAAACTTACGTATTCCAGGTTACGAGCAACCATGGGAAAGCGATTTTGGTAAGCCGAGTCGTATTGTTAACGCGCTTGATATTATGACAGAAGGTCCACTAGGTGGCGCTGCATTTAATAACGAGTTTGGTCGTCCTAACTTATTAGGCTACTTCCGTACTTACGAAGAAAAAGTAACAAGCCATAATGGCGAAGAAGTACGTGGTTATCATAAACCCATTATGCTTGCCGGTGGTTTAGGTAATATTCGCTCTGATCATGTTCAAAAAGGTGATATTCCTGTAGGCGCTAAATTAATTGCGCTAGGTGGGCCTGCAATGAACATTGGTTTAGGCGGTGGTGCTGCATCAAGTATGGCTTCAGGTCAATCAAACGAAGATTTAGATTTTGCTTCAGTACAGCGCGAAAACCCAGAAATGGAACGTCGTTGCCAAGAAGTTATCGATAAATGTTGGCAGCTAGGTGATGAAAACCCAATTGCATTCATCCACGATGTAGGTGCTGGCGGTTTATCAAATGCGTTCCCTGAGCTTGTTAATGATGGCGGACGTGGTGGTAAGTTCCAATTACGTAGCATTCCTAACGATGAGCCAGGTATGGCACCACACGAAATTTGGTGTAATGAATCACAAGAACGCTATGTACTTGCTGTTGGCGTAGAGGATTTTGATCGCTTTGAAGCAATTTGTAAGCGTGAACGTGCCCAGTACGCTGTTATTGGTGAAGCAACCGCTGAACCTCACTTAACAGTGTCAGACAGTCATTTTGAAAATAACCCTGTTGATTTACCGCTGGACGTATTATTAGGTAAAGCACCTAAAATGCATCGCGATGTAACGTCAAAGCACGTTGTTGGTAAAGCGCTTGATACTACATTAATAAATGCAGCAGATGCAGCGCAGCGCTTAATGCGTTTACCAGCCATTGCAGAAAAAACATTCCTAATAACAATCGGCGATCGCTCAGTTACGGGTTTAGTAGCGCGCGATCAAATGGTCGGTCCTTGGCAAGTACCTGTTGCTAACTGTGCAGTAACTGCGGCAACGTATGATACTTACCACGGTGAAGCTATGTCACTTGGTGAGCGTACTCCTGCAGCATTACTTAATTACGGTGCATCTGCTCGTTTAGCTGTAGCTGAGTCGTTAACTAATATTGCCTGTGCAAACATCGGTAGCCTTGAAAACATTAAGTTATCAGCAAACTGGATGGCAGCAGCGGGTCACCCAGGTGAAGATGCTGGTTTATACGAAGCGGTTAAAGCCGTAGGCGAAGAGCTTTGTCCTGCGCTTGGTTTAACGATTCCAGTGGGTAAAGATTCTATGTCAATGAAAACGACATGGAAAGATGAAGGTGACTCACAAGAGAAGTCAGTAACATCACCGCTTTCACTGGTTATAACTGCGTTTGGTCGTGTTGACGACGTACGTAAAACAGTCACTCCACAACTGCGCACAGATAAAGGCGACACATCGCTTATATTAGTTGATTTAGGTGCGGGTAAAAACCGCATGGGTGCATCAAGCCTTGCGCAAGTTTATAAGCAATTGGGTGATGTAACACCTGATGTTGATAGCCCAGAGTTATTAAAAGGCTTTTATAACGCAATGCAAGCGCTTGTGGCCGAAAGTAAATTACTTGCTTATCATGACCGCTCAGACGGTGGTTTATTTACCACGGTTGCTGAAATGGCGTTTACGGGTCATACCGGTGTAACGGTTGATTTAGCTGGCTTAACGGGGTCAGACATTGAAACGCTTTATAACGAAGAGCTAGGTGCGGTCATTCAAGTTGCAAATAGTGATTTAGATGCGGTAAATGCAGTGTTTGAACAACATGGTATAGCAGCAATTAGCCACAACATTGGCACGCTTAACAGCGATGATACGATTATATTTAACCGTGGCGAAAATACGGTACTTAATCATACGCGTACTGAGCTTCGCACTATTTGGGCTGAAACAACGTATCAAATGCAAGCACGCCGTGATAACCCTGAATGTGCTAAGCAAGAGTTTGATGCAAAGTTTGATGCAAAAGATCCAGGCTTAAACGTAAAACTTAACTTTGATTTAAACGAAGATATAGCGGCGCCATACATTGCAACCGGTGCTAAACCGCAAATGGCTATTTTACGTGAGCAGGGTGTTAACTCTCATTTAGAAATGGCGGCAGCGTTTAATCGCGCAGGTTTTGCAGCCGTTGATGTACACATGAGCGACATTTTAGAAGGTCGTTTAACACTAGAGCAATTTAAAGGTTTAGTGGCTTGTGGTGGTTTCTCATACGGTGACGTACTTGGTGCGGGTGAAGGTTGGGCTAAGTCTATTTTGTTTAACGACATGGCACGCGATCAGTTCCAAAACTTCTTCCACCGTGAAGATACCTTTAGCTTAGGTGTATGTAACGGTTGCCAAATGTTATCAACGTTAAAAGAGTTGATCCCTGGTACTGAACATTGGCCGCGCTTTGTAACTAATAAATCAGAGCGTTTTGAAGCACGCTTTAGTTTAGTAGAAATACAAGAAAACCCGTCTGTGTTCTTTAACGGAATGGCTGGCTCGCGAATGCCTATAGCGGTTTCTCATGGTGAAGGTCATGCTGAGTTTGCAAACGATGCAGCCACTAAAGCGGCGCTTAATAGCGGCACTGTAGCGGTTAAGTTTGTAGATAACTACGGTAACCCTACAACGCAGTACCCAGCTAACCCTAATGGATCTCCAGAAGGTATTACAGGTATTACGTCAACTGATGGTCGCGCCACTGTAATGATGCCGCATCCAGAACGTGTATTCAGAAGCGTTGCTAACTCTTGGCATCCTGATGAATGGATCGAGGATAGCCCGTGGATGCGTATGTTCCGTAACGCACGTAAAAACGTAGGTTAATTATATTTACGTTTATACAAGTTAGATTCATAATCTTACTGTAAAATAAAAAAGGCTGCATTGTGCAGCCTTTTTTGATTAGTATAGTTTTAGCTAAAAGCACAAAGCATTTAAGGATAGTATGTTTAAGCGAGTTGGTTTAATTGTTGGGGCTGTATTACTAAGCACCTTGCTACTTGGTTATGTATTTCGTTTACCTTTATTACAGTGGGCTATAGCGCCTGAGCTTAAAAAAGCAGGCATTACGTTAAGTTGTCTCGATTTTTCAATTACGTCTGAACTAAATATTCATGCTGATAAAGTGTGTGTAAATTACCAAAATCAACAATTACAACTCACTGGTATTACTGCAAATACAAAGCGTGTAGATATTAAAAATGCAGTGTTAACGGTTAATACACTCCCTAAAAGTGATAATGCTAATCAAGGTGCTAAAAATCTCGATTTAGCGCTTCCCTTAAATCGCCCATTAATCAGCATTAAACAGCTTGTAGTAGAAAGTGACGAGCTCAATAAGCCACTTAAAATAAGTATATTAGAACCCGAGCTAAATCAATTTAATGTTACGGGTGATATAAACGCGAGTGCAATTTTGACTGCTAATAAAGTAAGTGGTCAGTTTACGATTAATGACACTCTTTTAAAGCAAGTTATAAACACTAAAAATACATTAATTGCAGATGCTAATTTTAATTCTCAGCAAGCGTTTAGCTTTGACGGTATAGAGGTTGAGTTAAATGGCGATATTAGCTCCCAGTTTGCTCACACGTATGAGTTTTCTCATACAAATCAGCAGTGCCAGATTAACGTATTAACCACTGGTAAATTGGCGACGCGTTTTAATTTAAATAGCCAAGCGTTAATGTTTAATACCGATTTGCTTAATAACAAAATTAATTTAACACCAAGCTGTATTGAGTTAATTCCACCGAGTGAATACGCAGGCTTTATTAGCAAACAAGTTCCTTTAAATTGGCAACTTAAACTCCCTCAATCAATTCGCTTAGAGGGTAGTGAGCTAAGTGTACCTGTAATTAATTTGGTAAGCGTGAGCGATAAGCAATTTGATATTTTAATAACAGATACAACACTAAATATTACATCTCCACTTGAGTACTTACAGACAACTTTATCAGCTCAAATAAATACACCCGATATAAATAATATTAACGTTAATGCTCAGTTATCTGGCGCTGCGATTAAAGGCGATTACGCCGTTATACTTGAAAGTTTGCCTGAGTTTGTCCCTGCAACAGCGAATGGGCTTAGCCTTAGTGGTCACTTTAATATAAGTGAGTTTATAGACTTAAAACCAATTGGGCTTATAAATGCTAAATTAACACTTAATAGTGTAGATGCGTTTGATATAAGTGCAGTGCAATATCAAGGTGATTTAACTGCAAAAATGGATAAACAGTTAAACGCAGAGGTAGCGTTAACCCAGCAATTAAAAAGCGCAGAATATAAAGAGTTTACAGTCTCGGGTATAAGTAACACATTAACAGCAAATGCTAATTTAGGCGTAGGTGAGTTATTTGCTGATCTAACAGCAAAAACGAATATAAAGGCTGTTAATAGCCCCGACATAAAACTTAATAATATAAAAGTAGAGTCTACGGGGCTACAAAGCCGTGCACTAAAAGCTACGCATCACGCATTTATAAACGATGTTGAGTTAGTTGTAAATCATCATATGTCGTCGCAAGCTCATCCGTTTGAAGTCATTATTCCTGAACAAAGTACGCTGCTGTTAAATGCGCTTATTAGGCAATTTGAGCCACTTGCACAACTAACAGAGGGCGAATTTAATGGCTATATTAGTGGCGATATAAACTTACAAAATGCACTGTTCAATATGGGGATTAGTCATACAAGTGCACTGTATAACGATTACCTTGCGAGTGATTTAAACAGTGTATTTAGCGGGGAATATAATTCAGGTAAGCTTAATGTAAAACCAACTACCTTTAATTTAAATGAGTTTAGAGCGGGTGCTGTAGTTAAAGCGATTGAAGGGCAATGGCAAGTTAATAACAATACCGCGCTTATAAATGATGTAAAAGGAAGTGTGTTTGGTGGCGAGTTCTCGCTAGATAGCTACACAGTAGGGAAGCCAAACCAAGTTGCTAATGTTAAGTTTGAAAATATTGATGCAAGTAAACTTGTTACACTCGACGATAAGTCGGGCATTGTATTAACGGGACGCTTGGCGGGGTCTTTACCTGTTCACTTTGATAGTGGAAAAATTGAGATAATTGACGGTAGCTTATTTAGCCAAGGAACAGGTAATTTAAAAATTACCAATAATGCCGCTTTTGATTCAGTAATGCAGCAACAGCAAGAGTTACAACCTGTGTTAGGGCTATTAACTAATTTAGATATTCAAAAACTTAATAGCAGTGTGGCACTAAAAAATGATGGTTGGTTAAAACTAGGGGTTAATTTGCAAGGCTATAATAAAGCAGAGCAGCAGCAGGTTAACTTTAATTATAACCACGAAGAAAACGTATTTACACTTTTACGCGCACTACGTTTAAGTGACGAAATTACACAAAAAGTTGAGCAACAATACTCACAAAAAGGAAACTAATAATGAGACAGTCGTTATTGATAAAAGTACTGCTCGCGCTGAGTGTTATTAGTGCACTAAGTGCTTGCACGCACCGTGTTGAGGTGTCTGCTAAAGAGCCCATTACTATTAATTTAAATGTGAAGGTCGATCACGAAATTCGCGTAAAAGTAGATAAAGAACTCGACAATTTATTTAGTGACGACAGTGAGTTATTTTAAGGAGCTAGAACATGAATACGAAGAAAAAATTAAATATTATTACGTTAGTTAGTGCAGTATGTATGTCGTTCTCTGCATGGGCTATTAGCCTTGATGACGCTAAAAACCAAGGTTTTGTAGGTGAAGATAGCTCTGGTTATTTAGGACTTGTTGTACAAAACGCAGAGGCAAAAGCCGTTGTTGATGACATAAATGCAAAGCGTAAAGCGCAGTACTTAAAGCTCGCTAAAAAGAATAACTTGTCGCTTTCACAAGTTGAAGCGCTTGCTGCCGCTAAAACAATTGAAAAAACCCAAAGTGGTCATTACGTTGAAGTAAATGGTAACTGGGTTAAAAAATAAGCGTTAGTTATTGCTTTATTTTGCACAAAGTTTTGCACGAACCAAAATAAAACCGAGCGTTTAAGCGCTCGGTTTTTTACAGCCTTCGAGTAACTGCTGCCAAAAATCAATACCCTTACGCCTTGCTAGGTTTATATTATGCTCAGGAATAGATTCAGGCTCGTTATAACTATCAAGTGCTTCGCTCATGCTTGCTTCGCGAATTAAATGCAAAGTAGGAAAGGGCGCTCTATTTGTGTAATTTGCGGCATCAGTTTCATCGCTGTCGGCAAATACGTAATCAGGATGAAAGTTAGCAATTTGATACTTCCCTTCAAACCCCTGCGCGACTAAAAGTGCATTAGCTAAATCGACCAAATCTAAAAAGTCTTCAAAATCACTAAAGCCGTTGTCAAACATGATAAGGGTTGTTTCGCGCTCTGGTTCGCGGTCAAGCTCAACACATTGCTCAAGCATATCCATTACGGCATCATCCATACTAGCTGCAGGGCTTCCTATGTAGTGAATACAGTTGTTTTCTACTTCTTTTCGAGCAAATGGGCAAAAGTTATATTTAACAATAACAGATGACACCCATTCACGGGTTTGGCTTATAGCTATGTTGGTCACGGTTTTGGCTCTAAATATTGATTAATAATGGTAAGTGTTTTTTGTATAGCACCTTGGTTTTTAGTTACGCATTGCGCAGCTTTAATACCTAAGGTTTGGCACGCTTTTATGTTTTGGCTAAACGTTATGAGCTGCTTTGCTAGTTCGTCATTGCTATCAACCACTACAGTGCCTTTAAGTTTTATTAGCTCGGGATAAACATGATCAAAATTGTATGTGTGTGGACCTGTTATTAAACCTACCGAAAACGCAGCTGATTCCAGTGGGTTATGCCCACCTCTGCGTATTAAGCTGCCACCAATAAAGCTCACATTTGCAGAGCCATATAAACACTGTAATTCACCAAGCGTATCAGCAAGGAGTACTTGTTCATTGTTGTACTTATTTTGGCTACGACGGCTAAAACTAAGTGGGCTTTGTGTTAAAAGCTCAGCTACTTTATCAAATTGCTCTGGATGGCGCGGGGCAATTATAAGTAATGCATTAGGTTGCTTTTTTAGTAACTGTTGGTGAGCTGCCAATACTAATTCATGTTCTACAGGATGTGTTGAGCCTGCCACCCATACAAAGCGTTCATCGTTATTGTCTTCATTACTGTTATAAAGCTGTTTAAGGTTGAGTGCTTCAGCTAATTGCTCGTCACTTGGTGTTATATCAAATTTTATAGAGCCTGTTACATGGCTTTTTGAAGTTTCGAGACCAAGCTCTATAAAACGCTCCGCATCTGCCTTGTTATGACTCGCAAGTACTGTAATTGAGCGCATAATAATATGCGTTAATTTAGCGACCTTTTGATAGCCTTGCTGTGATTTTTCAGAGAGTCTTGCATTGATAACAAGTACCGGTATATTTTTTTTGTGACTTATCGCCATTAAATTTGGCCATAGCTCTGTTTCTAAAATACATAATGCTTGTGGCTTTATACGCTTTAAAAATCGGGCTGTCGCAAACGGAAAATCGATTGGTAAGTAGCTACACGCCACAGAATTTTTAAACTGGTTAAGTATTTGCTCTCTGCCTGTTGGAGTATTACAGGTTATAAGTATATTTAAATTTGGATGCGCTTTTTGAAGAGCTTTAATAAGCGGCGTTGCGGCAAGTACCTCACCAACAGAAGCACAATGAAAAACTAAAGGTTTGGTTTTAGTCGTAAATAAAGACTTACTGACAAACCCAAAGCGCTCTTTAAAGTGTGCACGATAGCCTTGGTTTTTTTTACCTCGTAAAATATAGAGATAAAATACAATCAGTGGGCTAATAAAAATTAATGCTAGAGAGTAAAAAATGCGTGCCATACTGATCTTTATAAAAGGGAGGTGGCGTTAGTTTACCGTGAAATAGCCGTTTTCTAAACATACTCGCAATAAAATATGGTCTGGGTTCAGTTATAACCCGATAAAATGCACACAATTAAATAAAATTATGGAATAATGGATTTAATTTTTCCCTGCTATTTCAGTTCCTAGAGGAATTTTTCATGTCAATTATCGATTCAGTGGCAACTAGCTACGTTGAAACATTAAACCGTCATCAAGCATTATTTGAAACGATGGAAGCTTATCATCAAGAATCTATGCAACTGTTAGAAGCATGCCACAGTGCATTACAAGCTGGTGGTAAGATTGTTTGGTTTGGTAACGGCGGTAGTGCAGCCGATGCGCAGCATTTAGCAGCAGAATTTGTAGTGCGTTACAAATTAGAACGTGGTCCGCTTGCCTCTATGGCATTGACTACAGATACATCAATTTTAACAGCACACAGCAACGATTATCACTTTGATACGGTGTTTGAACGCCAAGTTCAAGCGCTATGTAAGCCAGAAGATTTAGTGATAGGTTTAACCACATCAGGTACTAGTAATAATATTAACTTAGCATTAGAAGCTGCAAATAAACTAGGCGCTTTTACAGTGGCATTAACTGGGCGTGATGGCGGTAAAGTAAAAGATATTGCTAAGTTACCTATCATTATAAAAAATGACGAAACAGCACGTATTCAAGAAGCTCACATGTTTATAGGTCACTGGTTATGTGAAGCCATGGATATGGTTGTTGCGGAGCAGCAGTAATGGATTTATCGTTATTAAAAAACTTATCAGCGGCACGAATATTAGTTGTTGGCGACGTAATGCTAGACCGTTATTGGTATGGTGATACAGGTCGAATTTCGCCTGAAGCGCCAGTACCTGTTGTTAAAGTAAGTAAATTTGAAGACAAAGCGGGCGGCGCAGCTAACGTTGCAAAAAATATAGCGCGGTTAGATGCAAAAGTTGGCTTACTGGGCTTAATTGGTGAAGATGAAAGCGGGCAGATTTTAGAGACTATTCTAAAAGGTGAAAAAATAAGTTCACAATTAGTCAGTGTATGTGATTTACCGACTATTTCAAAAATGCGTGTTATTAGCCGCCATCAACAACTGGTTCGTCTTGATTTAGAAGAAACATTTACCGAGCAACACAGCCAACTTTTATTAAACCGTTTAGAGCTTGTACTTGATGAATACGATTTTATTGTGTTCTCTGATTACAGCAAAGGATCTTTAAGCTTAATTAAAGAGATGGTAAGCCTTGCTAAGGGCGCCGGAAAAACGGTTTTAATCGACCCTAAATCGCCAGACTTACACTTATACGAAGGTGCTGATTACATTACGCCTAATTTACATGAGTTTAAGTTAGCGGGTGGTCAAACCGATTCAGAAGAAGCTTTAGCAGCAAGTGCACGTGATTTAATTAGCAAAAATGGCATTAAAGCCATGTTGCTTACGCGTTCTGAGCAAGGTATGTCGTTAATTAATGCAGATGAAAAGTTTGATTTTGCAGCACAAGAACTTGAAGTAAGTGATGTGACTGGGGCTGGTGATACGGTTATAGCTACACTCGCGGTTATGCTTGGTGCGGGCATGGAACCTAAAGATGCTGTCGAAATTGCTAACTTAGCGGCAGGTATAGCGGTTAGTAAATTTGGTGCAGCTACTGTCTCGCCAGAAGAGTTAAGTCGTAAGCTTGGTCAGTATTTACATACTACTGGTGAGCATTACCAAACACCATTTGATGATGTACTTCAGCATATTGAATTTGCAAAACAAAACGGCGAAACCATTGTATTTACTAATGGCTGCTTTGATATTTTACATGCTGGGCATGTGCGTTATTTAGCACAAGCTAAAGCCCGAGGCGATAGACTCGTTGTTGGATTAAATAATGATGAATCTATTACGCGTTTAAAAGGGGCCGATCGTCCTATTAACCCACTAGATGAGCGTGCAATGGTACTTAGCGCACTTTCATCAGTTGATTGGGTTATTCCGTTTGGCAGTTTAGATGAAAACGATACTCCCGCTAAATTAATTGAGCAAATAAGCCCTGATATTTTAGTTAAGGGTGGCGACTACACCGTAGAGCAAATAGCGGGTGCTGAGCATGTAATCCGCCATGGTGGGAAAGTTGAAGTGCTTGAATTTTTAGATGGATGCTCAACATCAAAAGTAATTAGTAAAATTAAACAGTAATTACTGATTTAGTTTGCTAAAAAATACAAAAAAGGGATGAAAACACTGTTTTCATCCCTTTCTTACTTTTAATACGTTACTTTATTAAAAGTAACGTATTAAAAGTTATATTCGTACTTAGCAAATGCAGAAGTATCGTTTTCAGCGCCGTCATTGTTAGACGCAAAAGCACCTAAAGTAACGCGGCCGCCCATAGAAAGCATTCTGTAACGTACTTCTAGTTGTTTAGAGTTAACCCCAGTTTTAGTGATGGTATTTCCTAAGTCAGGATTGTTAGGATAACGATCGCGATTGTCACTATTATAATCAACACTGCGCAGTTTTACCTGCCAATCATTACCATTTGACAGCTGGCCTAATAAAGTTAAAACAACTGATTGTGCATCATTATCGTATGTTGAGCCAATAGTGCGACCATGGTAGCGGTAACCTGATCTATAAGTATCATGCTCGTAGTAGCAGCTTTCAATCGTTGATTCAACTTGGCATGAAACACTGGTATCTATATATTCGATATTTACCAATATATTTTGATGGTATATACGCTGTGTTGTTTGCATACCAAATAAATAAGCTCTGTCGGCTGGCTTAAACTGTGAACTGGCATCTTCTCCAATAGTACTGGCATACACAGCATAAGGTCGGTTGAAAAGTGTATCTGACCAACGAATATCGATCCCCCCTAGCTGATTACCTATTTTTGACTCTAACTGGCTATCACAACTTTCATTACCATCAGTGCAAACTGCTTGCCCCGTAATTATATCAATAAAATCGCCTGCAGAGCTTGGTTGTTCGTCACCTGCCCATTGTGCAGACAGACTAAGTGCAATTTCTAGTTGTTGAATAGGGCGAAAATTAATACGAGTACTCCAAAGCAAAGCATCAGGTATAACACGTGTAGATTCAAGTTTTGCCATTTGGGCTGTAAAGCTCCATTGACCAATCCAGCTTAACCATGGTGTTTCAAAAGCTGTACTTTTTTCTCTTGTTACACTTAGTGCAGGTAAAGGTTTCGCATTACCTGACATAATTAAGCTATTATCAACACCAGGTCCCCAAAATTGTTCAACAGCACCGGCTCTAAAAATCCAGTTACCTAAACGGTAAGCTAAGTAACTATTATCAAGTGAGGTATCGTTACAATCGGTTAAAGCTTGCTCGTTGGTTTCAATGTCATCTATCGTTTTTCCATCAACTAAGCACTTCTTACCGTCTTTTCTATAATTTATAGCTACTTTAGCTGCAAAGTTATCGCCTAAATAAGCGTAAGCTGCTGAAAGCTCTGTTTCTTGGGTATCAGTTGCACCAAAACTTGTTGCTATGATTGGATCTGTGGCTGAAAAAGCTGATAATTGAAGACTATGTGAGCTACTATTCTCTGATTTATAACGGTGTTTAACGCGTAGTAAAGCATCTTGTAAGCTTGAAGATAATTGCTCGAGCGGCATACTTTCAATATCGTTTATAAAACTTTTCCACATAAGCGGATAGGTAGTTACAGGGGCTAAAATAACACCGGCATCAGCTAATTGTTGAATATCAGCTCTTAAGCCATAATCATCGGGTTTTACCCACGGCTCAGCATTAACTGATGCGCTCATAGCGCAAAAAAGAGTAGAAAGTAGAAAAATTCTGTTTCGCAAAGTTCAGATCCTTGTGATTAAGATTGCGGCTAAGTTTATCAATCTAAGTCTGCTATTGCAGTAAATAATCAAATTTATAGAGTTAATTTAATATATTAAAATGTAACCTGTCTATCGTAATAAGTATCTGATTGATATACTGGAGCTCAAATAGGACATTGAGAATGCAATGAGCAACAAACGACTTTTATTTATTCCAGTATCATCACCAGAAGGCATTGGTGAATATATGCGCTCGTTGTTGTTGGCTCAAAGTTTAAAGGCAGAACTTGCAGATTCTCTCGATATTCGCTTTATATTAAATAAGCATACAAGCTACGCAAAAGATTGTCCTTTTGAAGCCACACTACTCGAACACTCAGCGACTAAAGAGCTTGATTCTGTTTGCGACTTTATAGAGCAATTTAAACCTGATGTCGTTGTTTTTGATTGTGCAGGACGTGCAGGGCATATGAAGGCGGCTAAAAAGGTAGGCGCTAAAGTTATATTCATTTCTCAGCATGCAAAAAAACGTGCTAAAGGCTTAAAACTTAACAGAATTAATTTAATTGATACACATTGGGTTGTACAGCCTGATTATTGTATTGAGCCACTTACATGGGCTGAAAGTACGAAGTTAGACATGTTTCCCTTGGCACATCCTCGTAATGTAGGTCCTTTTGTTACATTTGCCTCTTGCGCGCAAAAACGTGATGTTTTAAATCGCTATAAATTAGTACCTGAAGGCTATTTTATTGTTAATGCCGGCTCAGGCGGGCATATATTAAATAATATTAATTGTGCTGATGTTTACTTTAAAGCCGCGCTTAAAATTACTAAGCACACTGGTTTAAAAGCAGTTGTTGTGTTTGGTCCCAATTATAAGAAAGCCATTCCGAAAAGCGATGAGGTTACTTGTTTAGCAAGTCTGCAAAGTACTGATTTTTTGGCATTAATGAGCCAAGCTAAAGTCGCATTACTTAGCGGTGGAGATACTTTATTACAAGCAATTGCCGTTAAAACTCCCGTTGTGGCATGTGCTATCTCAAAAGATCAAAATACACGTTTAGATCGTTGTGTTAATACAGGTGTTGTAATTAAAGCAAATTTCGATGTTGATGAAATCATAACAAAAATAGCTCAAGTTATTACTGAGCCTTTTTATAGTAATTTTATTGATAAAAATAACCAGCTTGATAATTCAAATAGTTATGATGTAATCACTAATGGCATAAAAAATATGCTTATAGAGGAGCGCTAATGAATATAGTGATTGTAATTGATTCCCTAGTGGGTGGTGGTGCTGAAAAGTAATGCTTACCCTTGCTGAGGAAATGGCCAAGTTACAGTACTGAATCACTATTTTGTTTCTTGCTAACTCTATTGAATATAATATCCCTGAAGTACTTAACGTGGAGAGTTTATTCGCACATAGGGCATCAAAAGTAGATCGATTTTGGCAGCGTAAAAATAGCATTTTAACACTACAAACTTGGTTTGAAAAAAAACAAAGCGAGATTGGCAATATTGATCTAGTACTTTCTAACCTTGATAGAAGTAATAATTTACTTGCGCGTAGTAATATCAAAAATGTTCACTTTGTTATTCATAACTCTGTCAATGCAGAACTTGCACGTCAAAAAAAGTTAGGTCCATTTTCATATTTATACCTTAAAAAAAGTAAGCAAAACTTAAATGGTAAATCACTTATTTGCGTATCAAAGGGGGTTGAAAAAGAAATAACACAAGGGGATTTAATTAACCCAAGTGCAATTGCGACTATTTATAACCCGTTCGATTTTGAAAAAATAAACCAACAAGCAAATGAGCAAAATAACAATATCCCAAATGAGCCCTACTTAATTCATGTAGGAAGACTTGCCAAACAAAAGCGCCACGATATATTATTTGCAGCCTTTGCAAAGCTCGATAAAAAATACAAGTTAGTCCTTTTATGTAATAAACCGGCTAAAGCGTTAAAGCTTGCACAGCAATACGGCATAGAAAAACAGTTAGTAGTGCCTGGATTTCAACAAAACCCGTATAACTGGATTAAACATGCTAAAGCTTTAGTGTTGAGTTCTGATTTTGAAGGACTTCCAACAGTATTAATTGAAGCTTTAGCAGTGGGTACTCCGGTAGTTAGCACTAATTGCACATTTGGCCCAAGCGAGATATTAACAGGCGAGCTAAGTAAATATTTAGTACCTGCTGGACAAAGTGAGGCATTAGCCAATGCTGTTAAGTTGGTACTAACTGACAAACCTAATCTAGAAAACGCTGAAATTCTAAAACAAGTACAGGCAGAGCAGGTCGCTCTGCAGTATTTAGCCTTGGCTGACTAAGTTAACTTATATTAGGTTAACTTATATTAGTAAGTGCTTTGAGGTAGTTGCTATGCAGAGTTTGCCAGTCAGTCGCTTGCCAATTAAATGACTCGTTTCGACCTTGTTCTTTTAAAAATGAGCGCTCAAGACGTGCCATATTACTTTGTTGCCACTGCACATTAGGTGTTTTTATTTCACCTCTATCAAAGTCGATAATATACACATCACCAGTATCATCAAACAAAATGTTATTAATGTTTAAATCGGCGTGATACACACCTTTTGAATGAAATAGCGCGATTGTTTTAGCTATGCGCTCCAACTCATCTTCGGTCAATGGGCGTTCAATTAATACATCGAGTACACTTTTAGCGCCTTTAACAGCCTCGGTAATAATATCACCACGATAAATTAATCCGCTGCGGGTTACTTTAGCTGCAATAGGGGGTGGTACGTTTAAACCAAGCTCTATAAGTTTACTCATTAAGCTAAACTCTTTATACACACGGGTTTGTTCAAGTCCTGGGTATAAATATTGATCGCTTAGCAATTTACCTACTAAGCCACCGCGCCAATAATGCCTAAGTACGGCTGTTAATTCGTCTTGCTTAAAAAACCACGCAGTTGCTCGACCTTTTTTAGCGCCCACAATTTTATTTTGTTGTTGCCAATAATTTGCATCAAACCAATCGAGGGTAATTTGGCTCGTGTATTTAGGGTGGCTTAATACAGTGTGATTGCCTTGCACGTGTTGTTTAAACATAGCTCTGCGTAATTGCTAAATAATGTGCCTATATTAGCGCGTTTTAAAGCTGAGGATAAGTGCTTGCAATAGCGTGATTATAATTTAAGATCGGCTTTTGTATTTAATACCTAAGGGAATGTGTGACTCAAGCTCCTAACTATTCATCTATTTGTATATTAAGACTCTCAGCCATTGGTGACGTATGTCATGGTGTGAGTGCTGTACAAGCTATTCAAAAAGCACACCCTAATGCAAAAATTACGTGGGTTATTGGCAAAATAGAAGCCATGCTACTTGCCGATTTACCGGGTGTTGAGCTGGTGGTATTTGATAAAAAACAAGGCAAAGCAGCGCTTAAAAGCTTAAAGCAACGCTTTAAAGGTCAACAGTTTGATGTACTACTTAACATGCAAGTTGCATTAAGGGCTGGGTTTGTAGCGCGCTGTATTCCGGCAAAAGTAAAAATAGGCTTTGATTGGGCGCGTTCAAAAGAATTGCACAGCTTGTTTATTAATAAACGAATAGCCCCACAAGCTCAGGCGCATGTGCTTGAAGGCTTTAAAGGTTTTGCAAAAGCCATTGGTGTAGCTGATTATAAGCCGAGTTGGAACATGCCATATACCGAGCAAGACCAAGCGGTTGCCGATGAGCTACTAACACCAAAATACCTAACTAATAAACTATTTGTAATATCGCCAGCAGCAAGTAAAGCACAGCGCAATTGGCTCGCAGATCGTTATGCCGCATTGGCTGATTATGCAAATGAGCAAGGCTTTAAAGTTGTATTGACGGGTGGTCCAACAGAACTTGAAATTAACCTAGCAAATAGCATTATTAAACATAGCAAAACACCTATTTTAAATTTAGTTGGCAAAACGAAACTCAAAGAATTGTTGTGCGTGTTAAAGCGCGGCAGCTTAGTGCTCGCGCCCGATACAGGCCCTGCACATATGGCGGTAACGGTTGGTACGCCGGTTATTGGTTTATATGCACATTCAAACCCAGCACGAACAGGTCCTTATTTATATCAAGACTACGTGGTAGAGGTTTATCATCAAAACTTGCTTAAGCAAACCGGTAAAACGGCTAAGCAAGTACCGTGGGGTAAGCGCGTAAAAGGCGATGATTTAATGAGCCAAATTACAGTTAATGACGTAAAAGCGATGTTTGACCATGTTGTACAAAAAGAGTCTTTGTAATGAATGTACAACAAAAAAATAAAGCGCTTTTTTTAGATCGAGATGGCGTAGTAAACGTTGATCATGGTTATGTGTATCAAAGCGATAAATTTGAATTTATTGAAGGTGTTTTTAGCACTTGTAAAGCATTTTATGATGCGGGCTATAAAATCATAATCGTCACTAATCAATCTGGAATTGGTCGAGGTTATTACACCGAAGCTGATTTTTTAGCACTAATGCAATGGATGAAAGCCCAATTTAGCGATCACAGTATTGAAGTTACCGATGTGTACTTTTGCCCTCATCACCCTAAAAAAGCGCACCCTGAATATTTGAAAGAGTGCAGTTGCAGAAAGCCTGCGCCAGGTATGTTATTGCAAGGCATACAAGAGCATAACATCGACCCTGCTTGCAGTATTATGGTGGGCGATAAACTCAGTGATATGCAGGCTGCGAAAAAAGCAGGGATCACTACCCGCGTTTTAGTGCGTTCAGGTCAAAGCTTTGATGAAAGTGCCAAGCAAGAGGCTGATTTAATTATCGATTCTATAAACAGTTTACCTGCGCTTTTAAAGACATAAATAAACTAAACAGATTAGCCTGTAAACTGGCAGGAATTCCTTCCAGTTTAGGGCGTTTGCGACGAACTGCAAACCGTGCATTTTCCCCATTAAACTTTTACAATACCCCCCATAATAAACAGTCGCTTAAATGTGGTTGTTTACCCGTTCAAATAAATGGAGAACACAGATGAGAGCATCTGCTTTTTTTAGCCAGCTACAACAGCAAATTGAAGACGTAAAAACCGAAGGTTTGTATAAAAGCGAACGTATTATTAAATCTCAGCAGCAAGCTCAAATCGAAGTTGCGTCAGGTAAAGTAATCAACTTTTGTGCTAATAACTACTTAGGTTTAGCTAATAGCCCAGAGCTAATTGAAGCTGCGCAAAACGGTTTAAATAATCATGGTTTTGGTGTTGCGTCTGTTCGTTTTATTTGTGGTACGCAAGATATTCATAAAACACTAGAGAAAAAAATCAGTGAGTTTTTGGAAACAGAAGACACCATTCTATATTCTTCATGTTTTGATGCAAACACCGGTTTGTTTGAAACTATTTTAGGCGCAGAAGACGCTATTATTTCTGATTCATTAAACCATGCATCAATTATTGATGGTGTACGTTTGTGTAAAGCCAAGCGTTTTCGTTATGCAAATAACGATATGGCTGATCTTGAAAAGCAACTTATTGCAGCAGATGAAGCCGGCGTTAAAACGAAACTAATAGCTACTGATGGCGTGTTTTCTATGGACGGCGTTATTTGTAATTTAGAAGCCGTGTGTGACCTAGCCGATAAATACGATGCACTTGTAATGGTTGATGACTCTCACGCAGTTGGCTTTGTTGGCGAAAACGGTAAAGGTACACCTGAGTACTGTAATGTATTAGACCGTGTAGATATTATCACCGGCACATTAGGCAAAGCGCTGGGTGGCGCTTCAGGTGGTTATACATCGGGTAAAAAAGAAATTGTTGAATGGTTACGTCAGCGTTCACGCCCATACTTGTTCTCAAACTCATTAGCGCCTTCAATTGTTACTGCATCGATTAAAGTACTTGAAATGCTAGAAAGTGGCGGCGAGCTTCGCGCTAAACTTTGGTCAAATGCTAAATATTTCCGTGAGCAAATGGAAGCTGCTGGTTTTACGTGTGCGGGTAAAGATCATGCAATTATTCCAGTAATGCTGGGAGATGCAAAAGTAGCCTCGTTAATGGCTGATAAGTTACTTGTTGAAGGTATTTACGTAACCGGTTTTTCATTCCCAGTAGTACCAAAAGGGCAAGCGCGTATTCGTACACAAATTTCAGCGGCGCATAGCATTGAGCAACTTGATATTGCTATTGATGCATTTACCCGCATTGGTAAAGAAATGGGCGTTATTTAATTTTATTTTAAACCGAAGCCTTGCTTCGGTTTTTTAGTTGAGTGTGAATTATGAAAGCATTATCTAAATTAAAAGCAGAACCGGGCATTTGGATGACAGATGCGCCAAAGCCAGAAGTCGGTCATAACGACTTACTGATTAAAATTCGTAAAACAGCTATTTGTGGTACCGACGTACATATTTACAAATGGGATGAATGGGCAAGCAAAACTATTCCTACTCCAATGGTTGTTGGTCACGAATATGTTGGTGAAGTCGTTGATATGGGCCAGGAAGTTCGTGGCTTTAAAGTAGGCGATCGCGTATCGGGTGAAGGTCATATTACATGTGGGCATTGTCGTAACTGTCGTGCTGGGCGTGTACATTTATGCCGTAATACAACGGGTGTTGGCGTAAACCGTGAAGGTGCATTTGCAGAGTATTTAGTTATTCCTGCATTTAATGCATTTAAAATTCCAGATAATATTTCTGACGAACTGGCTTCAATTTTTGACCCGTTTGGCAATGCAGTTCATACCGCATTATCGTTCGACTTAGTTGGCGAAGATGTACTTATTACTGGTGCCGGCCCAATTGGTATTATGGCTGCGGCTGTAGCAAAACACGTTGGTGCTCGCCACGTCGTTATTACCGACGTAAACGAGTATCGTCTAGACTTAGCCCGCAAAATGGGTGCATCACGTGCTGTAAACGTGGCAAGCGAAAAGCTTGAAGATGTAATAAAAGACTTAGGTATGACAGAGGGCTTTGATATTGGTCTTGAGATGTCAGGTGTGCCAAGCGCTTTTAATTCAATGCTTAATAACATGAACCACGGCGGTAAAATTGCCATGCTAGGTATTCCACCATCTGATATGGCAGTTGATTGGAACCAAGTTATTTTTAAAGGTTTAGTGATTAAAGGTATTTACGGTCGCGAAATGTTCGAAACGTGGTACAAAATGGCAAGCTTGATTCAATCTGGTCTTGATTTGAACCCAATCATTACACATCAGTATTCTGTGGATGACTTCCAAGCTGGCTTTGATATGATGATTTCAGGTCAGTCAGGTAAAGTAATTTTAAACTGGGATTAGTTCCTAACTAAATTACAAGAAGGGCGGCTTTAGCCGCCTTTTTTATACTATTAATTAAAGAGACTTCAATGGCATTTAAACACATTTCTATAGCGCAAACGTTAGAACTTCTAGATAAAGAAGACGTTGTAATTGCAGATATTCGCGATCCAAATTCGTATCAAGCTGGTCGTATTCCAGGCTCAGAAGCACTTTCTAACGGTAATATTGCACAATTTATGATGGAAAAAGAATTCGATCAGCCAATTATTATTGTGTGTTACCACGGTATGAGCTCTCAGGGCGCAGCTAGTTATTTAGTTGAGCAAGGCTTTGAAGATGTTTACAGCATGGATGGCGGTTTTACTGCTTGGGAAGCGTCTTATAGCGAGAAAGTAGAACGATGATAGAGCTTGGCAGTTTAAATAACCCACGCGCCGCACAAGGCTTTATAGATTATTTAAAAAGCCAAGGCCTAGATGCAAAGATACACTCAGCAGATGGCAGTAATGTCATTATTAGCGTGACTGAGGAGGACTTTCATCAAGTTCAGCCTTTATGGGTTGAGTTTACACAAAACCCTAATCATGAAAAATACCAGCAAGCATCTTGGGATGTAGGCAGCACACAATCGCCGCTTAAATATCAAGGGCAATCACTTAATCTTATGGCGCGGTTTAAAGCGCTTAGCTGGCTTAACCAAACTGTTAGCATATTGAGTATTGTTATTTATGTCGCTTTTTTATTGGGTGGATTTGATGAAATTTATACAGTTCTGCAATTTAATCCATCACAACCACTAAGCTGGCTAACTCCCGCGCTTGTGCATTTTAGCGCGATCCATATTGTGTTTAATTTAATTTGGTGGATGTCGCTTGGCGACAATATCGAAAAGCAATGCGGAAAACTCAGCTTAATAGGTTTGTTTTTAGTGACTGCGCTTATTAGTAATTGGGCGCAATACCTAATGGTTGGTCCCAACTTTGGCGGTTTGAGTGGCGTAGTATATGGGTTACTTGGTTTTTGTTGGATTCATAGCTTTTTAAATCCGAACAAACCTGCGCTGGTTAGTACGGCTATTGTTGGTTTTATGTTGATTTGGTTAGTGCTTGGGTTTGCAGATGTATTGTTTGTAGGTATGGCTAATTGGGCCCACTTAGGTGGATTAGTTAGCGGTATGGCTTTTGCCTACACCGCCAAAGTATTTAACGCAAAACGTTAAATACTAATGATATAAATATTTAGTGAACAAGACTTCACGGATGATCTCTTGTCCTGTTTCTTCTTTTAAGAGGCTTTTTAGTTTTTCGGCGCACTTTGCGCGTATTTCTTCACGGCCAGTAAGGGATTTTATTTTTTCTTCAGGCTCTTTAGATAAAATCTCTACTAGGGCATCACGTAGTAATGGCGTGTGGTGCTCTACTACTGCAATATCTGAAGTGTCATTAAGCATTAAATCAATAGTTACACGCACATAGCCCATTTTTTTACTTGATGCGCCAATGTAGTTGGTGATTATATCGGGCTCAAAACCAAAATAACCAACTGTAGATTCAGCACGAGCTGTAAAGCTTATGACACTTACAAAGAACGTAAAAAGACCTGCGTATACTATTTTTTTCATATTTAAAGCGTTTCTTAAAACTTGTTACAAATAGTTTATACTTAATAGTGGGTAATAAACAGCGCCAAGCTATTATTTATGGTTATAAAACATCACTTTTTCAAAAGCTTTGGCAATGGTATCATCTCGTTGTTTTTTATTTTGTTGAGCTATTGTGATTACTTATCCTCTGTCTATATCTGCTAATTGGCAGTCCACTTCATATGTAAGTGACTTATCTCCTCTAGAGCAAGAATGGCTTTTTGAACCTAATTCTTTAACTGCTAAATTAAAAAGTAAATCACAAATTTTTAGTGTAAGAGTATTAAGCGAGCAGTTATTTACTTTAAGCCTAGAGCAAAAGTTATTACTAAACTGTAGCGCTAAAACAGCGATTAATCGAGAAGTACTCTTATTGTGCGATAACAAACCTGTGGTGTACGCACAGAGCTGGCTTCCTAAAAATGATTCGATCAATCCTTTGCACAATATGGGTGAACGACCTCTTGGTGATGTGATTTTTCAAGACCCAGCACTAAAACGAACGGATATAGAAATTGCTTATTTTGATGCCAAGCACCCCGTTCAGCAATTAGTTGCAAAATTAAACCTACCCGAAAAAAACTTACTAGGCCGTCGAAGTGTATTTGCACTCAAAGAATATAAATTTTTAGTGTGTGAAGTGTTTTTACCAGGAGCATATTTATACTCATGAAATTAGCCGCTTTAAAGCCAAAACATATTTCTTACTATATACAGCTAATGCGTATAGATAAGCCCATTGGTACCTTGTTATTACTTTGGCCAACATACTGGGCTTTATGGCTTGCTAATAGTGGGATGCCGAGCTTACTCAACTTTATTATATTTACGCTGGGCGTTGTTGTTATGCGAAGTGCAGGATGCGTAATTAATGATTTTGCAGATAGAAAAATAGACGGCTCTGTAAAACGCACAGCTCAGCGGCCGCTAGCTTCAGGGAGGGTTAGTAGTGGTGAAGCACTTAGCCTATTTTTACTACTAATAGTTATTGCGTTTATTTTAGTATTAATGCTTAGCGTTAATACTATTTTGCTTTCTTTTGGGGCTTTGGCTTTAGCCTTTTGCTACCCTTTTATGAAACGCTATACACAATTACCACAAGTTGTTTTAGGGGCTGCATTTGGTTGGGCTATTCCAATGGCCTATATGGCTTCAATAAATGCATTACCGCAGCAGGCATGGTTATTATTTATAGCCAACATTTGCTGGACAGTCGCTTATGACACTATGTATGCGATGGTTGATAGAGATGACGATTTAAAAATAGGGGTAAAATCAACCGCTATTTTATTTGGTAAATTCGACCGCCACATAATCTTTTTACTTAATGCTGTATTTATAGCGCTGGTTGCGTTTATTGGTATAAGTAATCATTTAAGTGTCGCGTTTGGCATTGGTTTGAGTGTAGCTGCTGGTTTATTGGCATATCAACAAACGCTTATTCATAAACGTGAAAGAGATGCCTGCTTTAAAGCGTTTTTAAATAATCATTATGTGGGCTTGGCTATCTTTATAGGGTTATTACTTTCATACCCAATAGCATTTTAAAGCCTTAATAAAGGCTGTTAAAATTCTCTATTTAGAGCTATCTGGGTGGATCAATAATGCCGCTAATAGAGGCGTTTTTTCTAAACCATCCAGCAATAGAATAGCGTTCGTCAACTGCAGGAAGCACTTCATGAGCAAAACGTTCGCTTTCAAACATAACCAATGTGCCAGCAGTTGGTTTAATGGTTATTTCTACTTCTTTACTTTTAGGTTTATATATAACAAGTTCCCCACCTTGCTCTGGCGTATTTAAATAAAGCACCGTTGTAAATACACGATTAGATCGACCTTTAAATGCATCTAAGTGTTTTTTGTAAAAATCACCCAGTGTATATTTTGCATAATGGCATTCGTAATCAAATAGCCCCATAAAAAAGCTACGATTTAACGTGGTTTTTATACTTTGCATTATTGCTTGATACGTAAGCTGTGCTTGAGAGCTGCCGTCAAACCAATAGGTTTTGTCAGTGCGAATAGTTTTATCTATTTGTAAATTATTTAATCGACCAATACCGGCAAGGCTAAAGTGGGGGTTTATACGGTGACAATCTGCAACTAAATCGTTAACTAAATCGGCAATAAGCGCGTTATGAATTACGGTGTATCCTTGGCGTTCTATATCATCTAAATAGACACCAGGACCAAAAAGTGTGTTCATTCACATCAGCTGTTTAAAAAAGGTGCGACAGTGTAGCCGAAAAGCGATTTAAAGCTACTGTTTATTGTGCCGCACTTTTTCAAAAAGAAGGGTTAGTTAAATGCAGCTCCCGCTTTTTTTATAAGCGACAACAAGTGTTCTACATGTTCGGTAATAGACGTTTGTTGGCTTGTCTGTACAACGAGTTGTTCGTGATTTAAATCTTTATTTGTTTTTAGTTGCACGAGTTCAGAGTTCTCTGCGATTGTGTTCGCATGCTCAATGCTTGCTATAGCAAAGTGATCTGATTTAACTACACCAGCCATTACTTGCTCAATGCTACCCACTTTAATACTTGATGATTTATTTAAAGAATCAATTGCTTCATTAAGCATAGTTTGCACTTGTTTAGATTGAGAGAAGCAGCCAAACATAGGGTAGCTATCAAGATTTTGCTTACTTATATCGTTTTTATGTGCAAGAGGGTGATTTTTTGAAACAAATAATACAAGCTGATCAGGTAAGTGAATGTCACTGCCAATACTATTAATAGCTTGAGAGTATACACTTATGTCTATTTCACCTTGTTGGAGTCTGCGTGTTAGCTCTTGTTGATCTTGTAACTGCATTTCAATTTTTATATGAGGATATTGAGCTAAAAACTGTCCACAAGAAATAGGTACTATGCTGCTTGCCTTATTGGTATAGCCAATAACAAGTTTTTCATTAGCATTACCGTTTACTGATTGAAAAATCCGTTTTTTCGTTAGCTCAAGTTCCGATAGAGTCGTTTTAGCATATTCAAGGAAAAGTTCGCCTTCAGGCGTTAATTTAACAGAACGAGTTGAGCGTTTTACTAACTCATATCCCATTTCATTTTCAAGTGTTTGAATGCTGCGCGTTAGCGCTGAAGTACTAATTTGGGTTTGTTCAGCTGCTTGTCTAAAGTGACGTAATACACCAAGTGCTACAAATTGCTCTAATTGTTCAAATCTCACTTTATAGTCCCTTTTTATAAGTAAGTCGCAGATACCACGGATATCAAATATATTAATTTGTATTCTAAAGTTTAGTAAAATTCTATATTGAAATACGGTTGCAAGTTCATACGTGTTTCCAGCAGGATACCACCCTTTTAGTATTAATTAAAGAGGAAAGCGACCAAATAGTATTACTTTTTTAATTGATAACTAGTTGTTTATTGTGTTTTGTCTATATTTTTGCAATTAACTATCTAGGCAAAGTTATTTTAACTCAGTGGGTTAGTTAGGAGATTGGAATTTAATTGTTCTAATTAATAAAAAAGTACGCCCCAAGATAGGGCGCACATATAACATGATTATGACAAATAATAGGGTGTTTTATCTATAAGAGTTTATTTTACAAAATTTCTATTTATTCGGCTGCTTAATGGTTTATTTTCAATGCTTTGTAGTTCTATTTCAATCGCATCACAAGAAATATGTATTTCGAATAAAGACGTTAATAACGATAAACTTAAGCAAGCTAAGCTAATGCCAAATAAAATAATCCCTGTGGTATTAAATTCAATAAATAAAGCAAACATCGAAAATGTACACAGTAAAAAAGAGGCTACGCCGTATACCTGCATTGTTCTGATTAAGTTTATTCGTTTACGTAAGTTAGTGATTTGAGCGACTACAACAGGTCGGATAGATTCACCTTCGCGCGCATTTAACTCCCTAATTAATTGCGCTAAAACTAAAAATCGGTTTGTATAGGCTAATAATAGCAGCGATATGGCCGGAAAAAGTAAGCCCGGGGTTGTAAGTGTCATGTTTATTCCTTAAAAGTGCAGCATGCTAATAATTTAGCGTAGGATATTATTAACACAAAATAAATGAGGTGAATATTGCAAAATATTAATAATAAAAATTCAACTGATAGCTCTTTTCAATGGGTTACAATTTATAAAGCCGAAAATACCCTTGAAGCTAATATTATTAAAGGTTTAATACAAACCAGTGGCATCGAATGCAAAATAAAAGGTGAGATGCTCCAAGGCGCATTGGGAGAAATTCCATTTGATCAAGCACAAGTTAGTGTGCAGGTTTATGCGATAAAAGAGCGCCATGCGCGCCAAATATTGTTAAACTATCAACAAGTAAAACAATCCGCTCCAGATTGGGTATGCCCTAACTGTAATGAGCATAATGGATCAACATTTGATTTTTGTTGGTCGTGTGAGACGTTAAAGAATGACTAAAGCAAATAATTTTCAGCGTATTAGAGAGCTTAACTATTTACAAAAAGCTGTTTTAGCAAGTGCTTTAATAGAGCGAATGCTGCCAAATTACGGTTTATTTAGCGAAGCAACGGGGTTTGGTGATGAAACCTTACTTCGTAATTCGCTTAATGTTTGTTGGGAAAAAATATTACTGCCTAAAAGTAAAATAGATCTCGAAAAACAAGTTGAAAAAATAGAACCGAATGTTCCTGAACTTGCTGATTTTGATATGTTTGGTACTTACCCTGCTATTGATGCTGCAACGTCTTTACTTAGCTTAATGCATGGTTTAATGGCGCAAGATGAGCAAGAGTTCATTAGTGTCAGTAAAATATCTCAAGCAACAGTGGCCCGCTTTATTGAATATCAAATGACGGTTGAAGGTGAGGTTGCAGATAACACGGCCGTTAGAGAGCATCCATTAATGCAATACGAAATTGAAGTATTAGGTGAGCTAATTGATTTTGTAGAAAATATGGGGCGTATTACCTCTGATAGCGTGAAGGCACTTAAAAAGTTTGCTCTAGAAGATGGCCAAACAAATATTGGCCTTACGTTATAAAAACAGCGAAGTGAAATTTTAAAGGCAGGAGAAGTACAGTGCGAATTTTAGGCATTGAATCGTCATGTGATGAAACAGGTATTGCAATATACGATGACGAAAAAGGCTTGTTAGCTCATCAATTATACAGCCAGGTAAAAGTACACGCTGATTATGGCGGTGTAGTACCGGAACTTGCATCGCGCGATCATGTTCGTAAAACGCTACCACTTATAGACGCAGCTTTTGCACAAGCGGGTTGTGGCCCAGAAGACTTAGATGGCATTGCTTATACTGCAGGCCCAGGTTTAGTTGGAGCATTATTGGTAGGTACTTCTATTGGTCGTTCATTAGCATACGGTTGGGATATTCCAGCTGTTGCTGTTCATCATATGGAAGGACATTTACTTGCTCCGATGCTTGAAGAAAATATTCCTGAGTTTCCGTTTATTGCATTGCTTGTATCGGGCGGTCATACCATGATGGTTAAAGTAGCGGGTATTGGACAATACGAAGTACTAGGTGAGTCAGTTGATGATGCCGCAGGCGAAGCCTTTGATAAAACGGCTAAGTTACTTGGTCTTGACTACCCTGGAGGTCCGCGCTTAGCTAAAATGGCTGAACAAGGCGTTGCGAAGCGCTTTATTTTTCCTCGCCCGATGACTGACAAACCAGGTCTTGATTTTAGTTTTAGTGGTTTAAAAACTGCAGCATCAATCACTATTCGTGAAAATGACGACGACGATCAAACTAAAGCTGATATAGCGCATGCATTTCAAACAGCGGTTATTGATACGCTCGTTATTAAGTGTAAGCGTGCGCTTAAACAAACAGGTATTAAGCGTTTAGTAATCGCCGGTGGCGTAAGTGCAAATACACAGCTTCGATTGCAGCTTGAACGCGTAATGAAAGGTATGAAAGGCGAAGTGTTTTATCCGCGTACTGAATTTTGTACCGACAATGGTGCAATGATTGCTTATGCTGGAATGCAACGCTTAAAAGCCGGTCAGTTTGCAAGTCTTGATATGAAAACAAAACCTCGCTGGCCAATAGATAGCCTTGAGCCGATTTAATGACTCATATTTTAGATATTTTTGTTTTCATCAGTGGGTGCTTTTTTAGCGCCTACTTTTGGTTCTTCCCCACTAAATAATCTAATAATATTAGTACGGTGACGAAATATAATTAACAGCGTGATAAAAGTAACGGGAAGAGTATAAAGTGGTTTTATTAGCCATGTATATAAGGGCGCTAAAGATACAGCTACAAGTGCCGCAAGTGATGAATAGCGTGTTATTGCCACTATAACTAACCAAGTGCATACAAGTAAACCAGCCAATGATAAGCCAATAGGTAATAATGAGCCAAATGCCGTTGCTACGGCTTTACCGCCTTTGAAGCTAAAAAACAGTGGGTACATATGACCTAAACAAGCTGCTACTGCGACTAGACCAAGCTCTAAAGGTTCAACTTCTAAAAAATAAGCCCCCCATACTGGAATAGTGCCTTTTAAAATATCAAACACTAAAACCAAGCAAGCCGGAAATGCTCCGCCTAATCTATAAACATTTGTAGCCCCTGGGTTGTTAGAACCACTATTACGAGGGTCAGGGAGTTTGAACAACCGCGACACTAAAATAGCCGACGAAATCGACCCAAGTAAATAAGCTAAAACAAACATTAAAGTGGCTAACACACGCTTCCTTATTTTTTAATTGCTATACCAATTGATAGTACTTTTAAGCTATTATTGGCAGCAAAATTTATCGTGAAAATTATTAACAGGCTATTTAATAGCTAGTTTGGTTATTTTGCTATTGTAGAAGTTATTTTCACATATTTAAACACTGGCTAAACCATATACAGTATTAATTTTATTGATGCTTTGTATAGTTGCTTAGTCGTTTGTTGTTATTTGGAGTATCAATGGATAAGGTTTTTATATCTCAATTGCACGTCGACACTATTATTGGAGTGTACGACTTTGAAAAAGAAAGTAAACAGAGCCTTTATTTTGATATTGAAATGCTTAGTGATATTAAGCCTGCAGCCGAAAATGACGATATTAATTTAGCACTGGATTACTCAAAAGTAAGCGAACGCGTTATTAAGCACTGCACTGCAAAACCTGTTGAGTTGCTAGAGACTTTGGTTGAGCAGTTGGCTGAGATTATTTTAAGCGAGTTTAATACGCCACAAGTTACTATAAGAGTAAGTAAACCTGCAGCAGTAGCACAAGCACAAACTGTGGGTGTTGAAATTACACGTGTTAAGGCAACTGACTAAATGGCTCAAATTTATATCAGCCTAGGGTCAAATATAAATAAAGCGCATTATATACAATGTGCATTAATTGCACTTAAGCAGCACTTTGAGCACATTGTGCACTCGTCTGTTTTTGAAAGTGAAGCAGTTGGGTTTGCTGGCAATAATTTTTATAATTCAGTAGTTGGCGCTACAACTGATATGTCGCTTGCTGATGTATGCGCTTTATTAAAACAAATAGAGCGTGATAATGGGCGTACAGCGAACGATAAAAAATTTAGTCCACGAACGCTCGATTTAGATTTACTGTTTTATGATGATGTAACTTGCGATTCCCCAGCGCAATTACCACGTGATGAAATAACTAAAAATGCATTTGTATTACAACCTCTGAGTGAGGTTGCCCCAGATTTTTATCATCCTGTAGCTAAGCAAACGATTGCGCAGTTATGGAATGAATATAATAACCCTCAACAAAAGCTATGGAAGGTGGAGTTTTCTAACCTATGAGTATTATCGAAATAATTATTTTAGCCCTCATACAGGGATTTACTGAGTTTTTACCAATATCGAGTTCTGCGCACTTAATTCTCCCATCGCAAATTTTAGGCTGGGAAGATCAAGGGCTTGCGTTTGATGTAGCAGTACATGTTGGTACTTTAATAGCCGTTGTTATTTATTTTCGCAAAGAGGTCGTCGACATACTCAGTGCGTGGTTTAAATCCTTTGGAGCACAAGGTACTACTGATGATAGTAAGCTAGGTTGGTGGATAATTTTAGGCACTGTGCCTGCCGCTATTTTAGGCTTACTTTTAAAAGACTTTATTGAGTTATACCTGCGAAGCGCTTGGGTTATTGCTACTACCACCATTGTATTTGGTTTATTGCTTTGGTACGCGGATGCAAAAGGGAAACAAATTAAAACTATTTATCAGCTCAATTGGAAAACGGCACTTATCATTGGTTTCGCACAAGCTGTTGCAATGATCCCGGGTACTTCTCGATCAGGTATCACGATGACAGCTGGTTTAATGTTGGGTATGAATAAGCAAAGCGCAGCGCGTTTTTCGTTTTTACTAGCGATTCCGATTATTTCTATGATGGGGCTTTATTATATTGCAGAGCTTGCACTGGGTGACCATGTAGTTGATTGGAATACATTATTGCTTGGTGTGGTGCTATCGTTCTTATCGGCTTATGCATGTATATTTATGTTTTTAAAAGTAATAGAGCGAATGGGTATGTTGCCATTTGTAATATATCGTTTATTACTCGGTGTCGGTTTGATTGTATTTTTAACGCTATAAACAAACTTAATTAGTAAAACTAAAAAAAGCACCTTTAGGTTAATGCCGATCAGTTAAGAAAATGACCGGTTGACCGATCCAAACGATCATGCAAAATCCGTAGTTAGGAAACTAACTACGGATTTTTTGTGAATATAGAACA
>NZ_PJBR01000034.1:0-36156 GCF_002863625.1 Pseudoalteromonas sp. MelDa3
GTGAGCCTCTTCGTTTTCCACCACCTAAATACAACCTTTATCAATTTGAATACCAGCGATCTAATAATAAATTGCGCTATCCCACTTATTTTCACTTCAGCGATATCATCAAACGCGCGCAATTTCCCTTAAAACCAATACCTAAAAAAAATAACTATGGGAGGTCCTGTAGTCAAATAACAATATTTTAGTAAACGCTAGTTCATATTACGTCACGTAATATCCATACAGAACTTTAAGTTAAACATACGTTCGTGCAGCGTTCCCATTTTCATTTGACTCAATTTATTGGACATTCTTTTTATGAAATTAAAGTTATTTATCGCAATTATTTTTAGTACTTCGATGTCGTCTTACGCGACAGAAGCAGTAGATAAAACGGAGTTTTCATTCGAAGACTTAAAAGCGCTGGCAAAAGCCTCAGCCGAAAAGCCCTATACGTCAACTAAGGTGCCAGCGCCGGAGTTAATCGATAAAATTACGTATGACGAACATTGGAAAATACGCTTTAAAGAAGATGAAACCTTATATCCAAGTGGAAAAAAGGCGCCCGTACAATTATTTTACCCTGGCCGATATTTTCCTGAGCCAGTAAGTATTTACATCAGAGACGATAAAAATCAGGTTCAAAATGTACCTTTTAGTAATGATGTTTTTGATATGCCTGATGACAGCCCAGCTCACGATCTCCCAGAAGGGCTTGGATTTGCAGGCTTTAGAATAATGCGCCCAGATATGAAACCAGATTGGATATCTTTTTTAGGCGCGTCTTATTTTCGTACCGATGGGCCAGAGGGGCAATATGGACTGTCGGCTCGAGGTATCGCGATTAATACGGGCATGAATCAACCAGAAGAATTTCCGCGCTTTTCTGCATTTTGGATTGGCCCCGCAGAGAAAAAAGGTGAAAGTGTGTCTGTTTGGGCATTGCTTGAAGGACCTTCTATCACTGGGGCTTATCGATTTGGTTTAAGCAAAGATAACAAAGAAGCTAAAGGCCATATTACCTCTGTAACGGCTAATTTGTATATGCGCGCCGATGTTGAACGCTTAGGCGTAGCACCGTTAACCAGTATGTATTGGTACTCACAAAAAGATAAAACAGAAGCTAAAGACTGGCGCCCTGAAATTCACGATAGCGATGGCCTAGCTATTCACACAGGATCGGGTCAATATGTTTGGCGTCCATTAAATAATCCTCAGTCGGTTTCGACCAATAGTTTTATTGATGAGAACCCAAAAGGGTTTGGTTTAATCCAAAGAGACCGTGACTTTAATAACTACCAAGACGACGGTGTATTTTACAATAAGCGTTCATCAGCGTGGATAAAACCTACTGACGATTGGGGCAAAGGCGCAGTTCAGTTAATCGAAATTCCAACAAAAGATGAAACGTTTGACAACATTGTTGCCTACTGGGTGCCTGAAAAAGAGGCGCGCAAAGGTGATGAGTTTACCTTTTCTTATGATATTGAATGGCGTCCACTCGATCCAAAATCAAAAACGCTTGCAAGCGTTGTAAATACTCGACAAGGCTTAGGTGGGATTCCCGGCCAGCCAATCCCTGAAGGTGTTAACAAGATGGTGATTGATTTTGAAGGCCCAGTGTTTAAAGGCTTAGATAACAAAAGTGGTATAAAGCCGATTGTTGAAGCCAGCAACGGTGAAATACTAGAACCTATTGGGGTTTATCCGGTAGTTGGTACAAACCAATGGCGATTAGCGTTTGACTACAAACAAGCTAACAATAATCCGGTGAACATACGCGCGTATTTAGTTGATAAAAATGATGAAGCTATAACTGAAACATGGGTAAGTGATGCAAAGGTAACGATTAAATAAGCCTTTAAATAGGCATTAAAGTAAAACGGGTGGCTATATTTTGATTTGCTAGGCAATTATAGCCACCATAATATTTACTTAATCGAACGTTACGAGTAAATATTAGTTAAAGTAACTGTTTAGCATATTGTTCTTAAATGAACTTAGGCGCTTTTTATCCTTATTCTTTTTATTGACCTAAAGCATTAAATAATTGTTTAGTTACTTTTTTAATGCTTGGCTTTATGTATGCTTTAATTAAATTTATAATTAAAGCATACAAATTACGTGCATAAAAAGTAATGGATACAAATTTTAGTGGAACTTAATATGACATTTTTAAAAAATGTAAAGCAACAAGCGGCGACTAAAACGCCTTCTGAATTGGAGCGTTTATGGCAGCGAATTGAAAAACATACTAAGCGTAACGCAAACTTTGATATTAAAAAGCAGACCCTGTTTTCTCAATTTCAAGAACAAGTAGAGCATCATGAGCAACTTCAAGCTCAAATGATTGCAGAACAAATTATTCATTTTAGTAAGTTTATCCAACGTAAAAGTTTAACTATTGAACAGCGTAATGAACTTGTGGATTGGATAAATGAAGATTTAGATTATTTGTCAGAACATCCATTCATTGGCGAGTTGAATGTTGAGGAAGTGTCTCAAGTTTTTCAATCTTACCTAAATAAGTATAACCAAGATAAGGTTAGTACAATCCCTTCTTCAGAGTTAAATATATTACGTAATATGTTACAGCAAGATTTCCTCGGTTTAGAATTAACAGATGACGAACTAAGAGAAATAACAGCTGATCCTTCATTGCTTTATAAGCACCTTGACGAGCAAGGTTTTGGTGAGGAGAAAGATGATGAAGCGTTTAGTGCAGATAATATGCACTATGAACAAGATGAAGATTGGGATGACTTTTTTGACCAACACGAACGATTTGATCGCGATGAAATTAAACAACAAAAAAACAACTCAAAATTAGAAAAGTTATTTAAAGGCTCGCAGCTAAACAAAATGTATAAACGTTTAGCATCTAAGTTGCATCCAGATAAAGAATCTTATCTTGCAAAAAAAGCAGAAAAACACGAACTAATGCAACAGTTAGTACAAGCTCGAAAAGAGAAAGACGGTTTTACTTTATTACAACTTTACATAAGCCATTTTGACGACGATGTCGATTTTGATGAAGAAACCAAAGCAAACTTAATACCGTTACTGCAAAATAAAATAATCGAGCTAAATGAACAGCATCGCCAACAAAAAGAAAGTAATGACCAATATACAATTGTGTGGCGTAAGTTTAATGGTCGTAGTAAAGCGCAAATTAAAGATAATTTTGTAAACCATTTAGCGGCGCTAAATAATGAATGTGATGAAATTGCTAAACGTTTAGAGTATTGCACTACGGTTAAATCACTTAAAGAAGAGCTTAACAACCGAATTATGAATAAACGTCATATGCCCATGTCTTTAGAGGCGGCTCTCGAAAACATGTTCAATTTTTGATGAATTAACAGTGACGCCAGCCTAAGTTTTTTCATTAAGTTAGAATGGCTGTCCTGTTTAGCTGTTTCTTTACGCTGCGGCAACTGTATTGTCTTGTTCATAATGTAGAAAAACTGCAAAACGCGATGTATTAAGAAAGATAAGCCCTTAGTTCCTCAATAAAGTCACTCAAACACCAGTGTTCCCTTCTAAAATACTAATTAAAACAACACCGAACACTTTTTTGTATTTTACGTAAAAATACAGTAAACGATTGAATCAAAATATGAACTCGGCTATGGTTTGTTTATCAATAAAAATAAAAAAAACGAGTTAACTTACTGTTTGTTAGCTGTTTTGAGGGATTGTATGTTTTTTTTGAGTAAATTATTTTGTTGGGAGCGAGGCCGATAAAAATCAGGCTACGATAAAATGTTGATTTGTGGTGCTACGTGGCCAATTAAATTTGATACATATTTGCTTAAATTCCCACAAGGAAGTGAAATAGCACCACACACAGACAAAGTTGAATCTGGTAAACACTATCGATTGAATATAGTGCTTAAAAAAGCAGATTTGGGTGGTGAGTTTATTTGTAGTAATCCGATATTTGAAACAAAGCGGGTTAAGCTATTCCGCCCTGATGTAAGTGAGCATCAGGTATCAAAAGTTATAAAAGGTAATAGATATTTACTCAGTATCGGGTGGATAAAAAGGAGCTCTAAATGCTAGATTTAAGACCTAATTGTGAATGTTGTGATAAGAATCTACCTGCACAGTCCAGTGAGGCTTTTATTTGTTCATTTGAATGCACATTTTGTTCTGGCTGTGCTCAAACGGTGTTAAATAACGTGTGCCCAAACTGCTCAGGTAATTTGGTTCAGCGGCCAATTCGCCCTTTGGCTGCACTAAAAAATTACCCAGCATCGACTAAGCGGGTATTAAAAGAAAGTGGTTGTACGCCAAACACATAAAAACATAAAGTATAATAATTACATTTTCTGAATATGGAGATCTGATGAGAAAATCCTTTGAATTTACCGTTAAATCAATCAAAGTTAAAATAATTAACTCTTGGTTTAGTGGTGCTAAATTATATGTGAATGGTGACTTACGAGATACTGACAAAACTTTGTTAGCTATTAGGAATAATACTTTACTATCTGCAAATTTAGGTGAGTTGGGTGTTCTAGAAATCAAGCCATTATCGGGGCTAATTACCGTTGAAATGGATGCATATTTGGTCAATGGTACAAACATTCAACATGTATATAGCTCACATAAACGCCTTAGCCTAAAAGAGCAAAGGGCAGCTCGATAAAGCTACTTTAAATAACGTATATTCCTGCGTTTTCCTGCATTTACCTGCCTTCAGTAATAACCTCCAAATGACTTTGAGGAGGTTTAAATTCCTAAGCATACCAAGTTAATATATTTGGTTTACTCGATTCCTTTAAAATCACTCAAGCTCTTTCACATACAGTAAAAGCGCGCTGTACATTACACTGAGTGCCTTTGTTACATCGCTGTCGATAACCGCTTCTGCTGGGTGATGGCTTATACCGCCAGGGCTGCGTATAAACAACATGCCAACGGGGCAAATTGGAGCGATTGCCATTGCATCGTGCCCTGCGCCTGAGGCAAGTGAAGGCGATGCTTGGTTATTGAGTTTGCATGCATTGGTAAATAAATGCTGAATAGTGGTGTCGCACGCAACGGCACCGGCGGCATGAGTCCATTGCCAATCGAGTGTTAAATTGCGTTTGCTTGCTATAGATTGAGCGCTGCTTTGTATGGCGCTTAGTAAGTTAGCGAGATCGGTGTCGCTCTGTGCGCGTGCATCTAGGCTTATGGTTGTTTTGCCTGCAATCACGTTTGTAGCCCCAGGGCGAGACTGTATTTGCCCTACGGTGGCAACTTCGCCATTTTTAGCATTACTTGCTAGTTTTTCAATTTCGGTTACTAATTCAGCGCAGCCCGCTAGTGAGTCCTGCCTCAAGTTCATTGGCGTTGTACCCGCATGACCGCTTTGCCCTGTTAGGGTAAGCATAGCGCGTTTAGCACCTGCTATAGCCGTTACTACTCCGAGCGCCTGATTAACCGATTCGAGTACAGGGCCTTGTTCAATATGAGTTTCCCAGTAACCTAGTAATTCGTTTTTGTTTAGTGCGGCCTTTGCATAGTCGTTGGGGTTTAAACCAAAGTCCAGCATGGCTTGGCGCATAGTTATGCCGTTTGTGTCTTCAATGTTTAGCCACTGTGGGTCAAATTCGTTAGCGAGGGCTTTTGAGCCAATTAAAGTTGTGGCAAAGCGAGTGCCTTCTTCATCGCAAAAGCCCACTACGTCTAAATGAAAGGGCAGGTCGAGCTTTAACTTATATGCAAGCGCTGCAATTTCTATCCCCAGTAGTACACCTAAAATACCATCAAACGCACCAGCGTTTGGTACGGTGTCGAGGTGCGACCCTATAATTAAACGTTTAGCATGGGGGTTTGACGACTTTAGTCGCCCCCAAAGGTTACCCACTTCGTCTTGCCACGACTGCATGCCTGCCTCTTCCATCCATGATGCAGTAACGGCGTTACACTCTTTGTGCTCTTTTGATAAGTACACGCGGTGAATACCATCTTGCATTTGCGATAGTGCGCTGAGAGTTTTACAGCGAGATAAAGCGCGTGTTGCGTATTCCTCAGCAAGTTCTTTATCTAATAAAGGGCTGTGTTGTGGGCTTACAATCGTCATGCTAAATCCTTTTTTTATTTATAGTGAGCAAGGGCGGCAATAGCGGCTTCGCCTTTAGGGCCTTTGTAGCCATTGGCATGCAAGCAAGCGTCTAGGCTAGCAAGAGTTTGTAGTACGGTATCTTTTCGGGCGTTGTAGCCCATAGTGCCAATACGCCAAATTTTGCCATGCAGTGGTCCAAATGAGGTGCCAATTTCTATTCCAAAATCGGTTAGCATTTGTCCGCGTACGTGATCGGCATTAATGCCCTCGGGTATATAAACACCCAGTACGTTGTTCATTTTATGCGTTAAATCGCCAAATACATTTAAGCCGAGCGCTTGAATGCCCGTTAGCATGGCATCGCCATGTAATTTGTGGCGCGCTACGCAGTTATCCACGCCTTCTTCAATGACTATGCGGGCGCATTCTGAGGCGCAATACAGCATGCTGGTGGCTTCGGTATGATGATTTAGGCGCTCCTCTCCCCAGTAATTCATGATCATACCTAAATCAAAATAGTTAGAGCGCACAAAGGGCTCTGTGCCGTCGATATGATCGGCAGTGCGGATACCTGCTTCTACCTTTTTACGTTTTTGGATCCACTCGGCGCATTTGTCGCTTAGTGTTAATGGCGCTGACCCAGAAGGACCGCCTAAACACTTTTGTAGGCCAACAGAAAGCGCATCGAGTTTCCACTCATCGGCAGGAAGTTCGTTACCCACAATTGAGGCGGTGGCGTCGCAATAAAATAGTACATCGTGCTTTTGGCAAATATCGCCAATATGCTCAAGAGGTTGGTTCATGGTGGTGGATGTATCGCCTTGTACCATAGCAAGTACATGGGGTTTTACATCAACAATGGCTTTTTCGATTTGCTCTGGCGTAAACACTTCGCCCCACGGTACTTCTATTGTGTGCACCTTTGCGCCAACGCGTTCTGCTATTTCAGCAAGTAGGTGGCCAAAGCGCCCCATAATTGGCACTAGTACTTTATCGCCTGGGCGTAAAATTGAGCATAATACGGCTTCAATACCTGCGCGCGATGTGCCATCTATTAGCATGGTCCATTCGTTTTTAGTTTTAAAAATTTCTCGGTAACGCGCCATGGTTTCGTTCATAAAACCGGTCATTACTGGGTCGTATTGACCTATAAGTTGCGCCGACATAGCACGTAAAACACGAGGATCTGCATTAATTGGACCTGGTCCCATTAATAAACGCTGTGGTGGGTTTAAGGTTTGAACTTGCGTGTTATTAAACATATTTTAGGCTCCCAGAGTCTGAATGAGCATGCGAATGCCGGTTATCATTAAGACAACGGCAAAAGCGCGTTTTAGTTGTTTTTGATCCAGCTTGCTACCAATTTTTACGCCAATAGGCGCAAATAAAATAGTCAGCGGAATAATAAGAAAAAAGGCAGGGAGGTTAACTAACCCCCACGTACCTAGGGGAGCATCGGTTGGCGTTGTGCCAATACTTAATAAGGTAATTACGCCAGGTAGCGCAATCAATAAGCCAAAAACGGCCGCAGTACCTACTGCAACGTGGGCACGTACATTAAATGCGTTAAGCATAGGTACGCCAATAGTACCGCCGCCTATGCCAATCATTACCGACAAACCACCTACAATGCTTGCCATAACGCCTTGACCAAATTTACCTGGTAGTTGGTTTACAAGCGCGGGTGCGCCGGCTCTAAATAACATGTTTAAACTGACTAAAATAGCAATGCAGGCAAACATGAGCACTAATGCGTTACCGCGAACGGTATGAGCAATAATACTACCGACTACCGCCATAACTAATATAAACGGTGCCCAGTATTTTATTAGCACAAGGTCAATATTTCCTTTGCTATGATGCGAGCGAATAGATGAAAGCGAAGTAGGTACTATGGTTGCAAGTGATGTAGCTGTGGCTATCATCATTGCCGACTCAGGGCTTACGCCAAAACCTTGCAGTAAAAAATACAGCACAGGTACGATAACAATACCGCCGCCTACACCAAAAAGTCCTGCTAAAATTCCGGCAAAAATACCGGTTGCTATTAAGGCCACTACTATTGGCCATTGGTTTATTATTTCTGACATTGTGTTCCTGCTGTAGTTACGGTTGCACGTCCATCTGAACGAGGATCTGTTGCAGCTTCAAGGCTTGTAGGTGTATCTAAAATAGCCCCAGCGTGCCCCATCATTTCGCTATTATTATCAACGCTTACCCAATCGTGGTCACGTTGATTTAATTCATGTTCTATATGAAAAACTAACCCTTTTTCAATTTTTAAATTTGTACTTGTATCACCCCATGTGCGCCCAAGTAACCAACGAGGGTCGCTAATGGCTTGGTTTATTGATTTATTTCGCCATGCGTAGCCTGCAAAAACAGCGGCTTGGGTTTGTGGTTGCCCTTCACCGCCCATAGTGCCGTAGGCAAGGCGACGACCATCGCTAAACTTTGCCATTGCTGGGTTAAGTGTATGAGCCGGCTTTTTATTTGGCGCAAGGGCGTTAATATTGTTATCCGCATCAATACCTTCATTGTTTAAACTAAAGCTTAAACCACGGTTATTCCACACAAAGCCGCCTTCGCTCATTAATACACCGCTGCCAAACTCCCAATATATACTTTGAATAAAGCTGACTAACTGCCCGTTTTTATCTCTGGCTCCCATCCACACGGTATCGCCGGGTTCTGCGTTAAATGGCCATTGTTGTGCTTTGCTCATATCAATATCGTTAGCAAGTTCGCTTAAGCGATCATCGGTTAGTGCGTTTTTATAATTATCCCCTAACACATCAGGGTCAGCCCAAAGAGTAGGGCGATGGGTAAAGCTTTGTTTAGTTGCCTCAACAATTAAGTGCGTCCAGTCGGCATCGGTTTTAGCTAAATGCTTTAACTTATTTACGGCACCAATTATTTGTAGTGAATGCACGCCTTGTGTTGGCGCGGGTAAGTTGTAGCAATCAATACCACTGAGGTTTGCATTTAGCGCAGTAACTACCTCGGCTTTAGTATTTGTAATGTCATCTGCGGTAATTGAGCTGCCTGCTTTTGCTAAGTCTGCGGCAAATGAGTTGGCAAGTGCGCCCTCATAAAATGCGTTTAAGCCATGTTTTGCTAGGTATTCAAACGTTGCTGCAAGTTTAGGGTTTTTAAAATTTTGACCTGCTTGCAAGGGTTTACCATTTGGTATGTAGAGGTTTTTAAACGCGTCATTGGTATTATTTGCAGTAGCTAGTTTTTCGCAGCCAGCTTGCAAGCTTTCTGTAACGGTAAAGCCCTCGCGAGCAAGTGCGATAGCAGGCGCTAAAATTTTTGACAGTGGTAGTGCTGCGTGTTCATCTAGCTCAAGGGCTTTTTGCCAACCGCGTATTGTACCCGCTTGAGTCAGTGCGCTTAGTCCGCCGCGCTCTGGTATTTGCGTGAGCGGGTTATACGCCGTTGTATTAGTTGCTGCGCGGCCGCAGGCGTCAATAGCAGTGGGCGTTTTTTGGTGTGGGTTATCGATAAGCCAAAAGCTGTCGCCACCAATTGAGTTCATATGGGGATACACTACGCTAATAGCTGCCGCTGCTGCTACCATAGCTTCAGTGGCTGTCCCGCCTTGTTTTAATATATTTATACCCGCCTCAGTGGCCGAAAAATGAGACGAGGTAAATGCAATGTTGTGTGTGGTCATGCCGGTGTGTCCTGTTTAAAGTGTGCAGCTAGGTGCTTAACGCAAGCAAGTAAGCTTTTATCGTTACCGTGGGTCATCATTAATGAAAAACCATACGGATGATCATTTGCTAAATCAGCCAGCGGTAAATGCACTTGCGCTGAGCCACTAAGGCCTGCAATTGCCGAAAGCGTAATAATTTGCATGCGTAAGGCGCTTGTGTCGGCGCCTAATTTAGGTGCAGTTGTAGGGGTGGTGGGTAAAAATAAGCAGCTGTGCTTGTTTAAGTTTTTAGCGACGACTGTTTGCCACTCGTGCTGTATTTTTAACGCCTCTTGTTCTTCTTGCTCGGTTAAAGCCAGTGCCATTTTAAAACGAGCCGCAATTGCTGGCGCAAACTGGGGAGGTTGCCCCGGCAATTGAAGCCAATCTTTATGCGTTTTTGCGATTGCTCGCCCTTGCAGTACTCTAAAACTATCCGCAAGTTCGCTTAATAAGCTGCTGTTAGGTAGTTCAAATTCTTTATGGTGCTTAAAATTAGGCTTGGTTTTTTCAAGCAATTGTTTAAGTGGGGCTTGTAAAGCAGGGTCAACGAGTTCAAATAACGGCTCGCAAATAACTAAGGTATCAACGTTATTAATAGCTTGATTTGGTAACAGTACATTACCTACATCGCTTAATAGCTCGGCGCTTTGGGTAAGCCAACCTATGGTATCAAAAGGCGGAGCCAACGGTATTAGACCGTCTTTTTCAATCACATTATGGCTTGGCCTTATGCCATATAAACCACAATAGCTGGCGGGTATTCTAATTGAGCCGCCAGTGTCGGTACCTAAGCCAATATCAGCTAAGTTAGTAGCAACGGCTGCTGCCGAACCCATACTCGAACCACCGCAAGCATGCCCTTTTAATTTAGGATTTTGCGCAGCGCCATAATGTATATTATTACCCTCTAAGCTATAAGCCAGTTCGTCTGTGTGGGTAAAGCCTATAAAGTTACAACCAGCGGTCATGAGCTTATTAACCGAGCTTGCCGTATTTTGAGCCGGTTTAGCTGTTTTAAACCAGTGTGGATTGCCAGCGCTGTTACGCTCGTCTTTTACTGCAAATACATCTTTTACGGCTAAGCGATTGTTTGCAAGTAGACCAGACTGGTTTGTTTGCCACAGGGTAGGACCGTGATTGCAAAATATACCTTTGTTGTTTTTTTTATCACTCATTTGCAGCTCATTATTATAAAACTGACCAAGTACTTACTTATTAAGTTAGAGTGATTAAAAAGCGGGCTGGTTATTATTATTATGAATACCAATTTTATTAAAAACATGATCATTCTATCGGATTAAATAACGCACTTACTTCGTTAAAAATTATTCATAGAGAACAACTATATGTCATAATTTTTGCCTTGTTATTGCGCTATTTTCTTCGCGTTATAATAGATCACTATTTAATGCAATTGGTATAACTCCGCTTTTTAATCGGTAGTTTTGATTTTATAGTGCTTAGACTAAGCAAGAGGAATGCCATAAATTAAAAACCTGTCCAACTGGTCAGGTTTTGTTGGGTTGTATGAGATTTTTAAATGTGGGCTGTAGAAATAGTGAGATTAAAATGAGCTAAAACAAACCAATTTGGTGCGCAGATGCACCAAGTTGGTCTTTATTTATATAGTTTTGAGTGCTAAATGAGGGGCGTTTTACTGATGATTAAACCATTAATATCGGCGTAAACCCAATCGTTAGGTTCAATAGTGGTGCTAAGCATGGTAACAGCTTGGTTTTTATCACCAAAGCCGCGCTTTAAGGTACTACGCGGTGTAGAGCCTAGCGCCATAACCGGTAAGTCCATAGTGGCGAGTATTTCTATATCTCGGCAACAGCCATTTATTATTACCCCTTCCCAGCCATTATTTAGGGCACGCTCAGCCATAATATCGCCAATAAACGCAAAGCGTTTGCTCGCAAACCCGTTTATAACTAATACTTTACCTTCACCATTTTCATGCAATATATCGGCGGCAAAAGAGTTGTCTTCTGGGCAGGTAACGGTAACTACTTTGCCATAAAACGTGGTTTTTTTACCAAAGTGATAAAGGCCACTGTCGGCTACTTGTACGCTATCGCGATGATCGTCAAATAAATCGGGTGTAGTAAAGGGTTTCATGGGTTAAGTCTCACTTTGCTCAGGTATTTTAAGACCAATACCTTTTAAAATTATGTGGGCAATTGATTGCGTAATTTGTGCCACATCGGTTTTGTCGTACTCTAATTTGTTCATTACGAGTAAAACCTCAGCCTGAAAATCGGCGTAATACTGCGTGGTAGACCAAATAGTAAAGAGCAAATGGTAGGGATCAACCTTATCCATTTTATCTGCGTCCATCCACGCTTGAAGTACATCAACCTTTTGTTTAACCCAAGGGCGGGTATTGGTTCTAAAGTAGTTTTGTAAATAAGGGGCACCGCGCAGTATTTCACTGGCAAATAAGCGAGATTGCATTGGCTGATTTACGGCGAGTATTACTTTGCTTTTAATATAGTTATAAAGCACGGTAGCTGGATCGTCGTTAATTGTGACGTTATCGAGCCCTAAGTTCCAATTAGCTATTATGCGGTCGATCACAGACTCGTACAGACCATCTTTACTTTTAAAGTAATACAAAATATTAGCTTTTGGCACCTGCGCTTCTTTAGCAACCATGCTCATACTTGCTCCGTCGTAACCTAATTGCGAAAACAATTGCTCGGCGGCATCTAAAATTAGTTTTTGGTTTTTCTCGCGTGTAATTTCTTTTTTATTTGGCTTTATTTGTGTGGTCATTGTTGAGTTTGCGTGTTTAACGTATTGATTGATTGTAGCTTTACTGACCAAAAGGTCAATTACTAAAAAGGTGAATGTTAAAAACAGGCGAGAGGTTTAAGCTATTAACTTTAATTGTTTAATTAAATAATTACTGTTAGTTTAGTTTCAAATTTACGAGTAGTACTTTTGGGTTGGCAAATGGATTTTATAAGCAAAAATAAATATACACTATATGGAGTCGCTGCAATATTACTGTGGAGTTGCTTAGTGGCATTACTACGGGATATTTCTGAGTTGTTTAGCCCCATTGGTGGTGCTGCGGCTATGTATTCTGTCAGTGCGATATTTTTAATTTTGGTTATGGGAGTGCCTAAGTTTAGTGGGTTTTCAAAACGCTACCTGGTAGTAGGTACTTTATTATTTGTATCGTACGAAATTTGTTTGGCGCTTTCTATTGGTATGGCAAATAGTCGTCATCAGGCAATGGAAATGGCGGTTATTAATTATTTATGGCCCACGCTAACAATACTGCTCTCTATTATTATTGGTCGTAAAAAAGTAAGTTACTGGGTTTACCCAAGCATGATTATTGCTTTTTTAGGCGTTGCTTGGTGTATTACGGGCGATCAAGAAATGTCGGTCGATACGCTTGTTACTAACTTTGCTGATAATCCTGCTACTTACCTAATGGCATTAGCTGCAGCGTTTATATGGGCTATTTATTGCGTAGTTACGCAAAAACTGAGTAATGGTAAAAATGCCATTACGTTATTTTTTACTGTTACGGCAATGAGTTTGTGGGCGCAATATGGTTTTAGTAATGAAGCGCCATTAACGTTTTCAATCAGCTCAAGCATGACGTTATTATTAGCTGGTGTAGTAGTGGGGAGCGGTTATGCACTGTGGAATCAAGCTATTATTGGCGGTAACTTAATGCTGTTGGGCACGCTTTCGTACTTTACACCGGTGTTTTCTACTATTATTTCAGCGCTGTATTTATCTATTACGCTGAGTGCTTCGTTTTGGCAAGGTGTTGTGCTGGTAACGGTTGGCTCGCTAATTTGCTACTTTGTAACGCGAGAAAAGCCGCAAAGGTTAAGTGCTAAATTTTAGGTCCGGTGTTAGGGAAAAGCTTAAAGTTATGTTTTAGATAAACATAAAATAAGATCTCAGGTTAAATAATGTCGCGCACTTGTTGTTTAAATGACTTGCCAATTTTAACTGACACGCCTGATGCTAGTTGAACGCTTTCATTACTTAACGCAACAACTTTATTTTTGTTAATAACGTAAGATTTGTGGACTTGAATAAATGAAGTATCAAGCTCTTGCAATATGTATTTGAGAGTACTGCTTGCAAGTAATGCTTTTTCACCTTGCCATACTTTTACATAATTTCCATAAGCCTCAAACATGTCTATATCGCCTAATTGAATTTTATGTTTTTCACGATCGATTTTAAGGGTAATAGTCAGAGGTGCCTTGGGATTTAGCGTTATGTGTTTTCTTTTTTTCCGTACTTTATTGAGTGCTTGTTCAAGCCGTTGCGCAGAGACTGGTTTTAGTAGGTAGTCAGTTACGTCAAGTTCAAAACCGGCTAAAGCATATTCTTGATATGCACTAATAATAATCACTTGTGGTCGATTCGCGAGCACTTTTAGTAATGCAATGCCTGATAGTTCGGGCATGTTTATGTCTAAAAATAACAAATCAATAGATGATATGGCTAAAGCACATAATGCATCTTTAGCGTTAAGGTATTGTCCGCTTATATTAATATCTTTATGGGCACTTAAATGATGCAGTATAACGTCATGCGCGAGCGGCTCGTCATCAACAATTATTGTGTTTAGCATGCAGCCAGCTCCAATTTAAGTGTGGTTTGCCAAAGGTTTTTATTTTCATTAATAATTAATGTGTGCTTATTTGGATATAAAAGAGTCAGCCTACGGCGTAAATTGTTAAGTCCCATCCCATGCTCTGAATTGTTATTAGGTAGAATAGGGTTAGAGGAAAATAGCGTTAGTATGTTATCGGCCATGGTGATTTTAAACACAACCGTTACTTTTTGTGAGGTGGGCTCTACACCATGCTTTATCGCGTTTTCTAAAATCATTATTAACAGTAGCGGCGAAATTAAATAGTGTTGTTGATATTCAGGCCATTGCACATCAAAGTTGCAGCGCTCAGCACTTCGTAAATGCTGCAATGCAATAAAACCTTTTAAGTAATTAATTTCTTTTTCTAAACTCACCTGTGCTTTTTGACCTTCGTAAACACTGTAACGCAGTAAGTTAGCTAATTTCATAACAAGATCTGGTGCATTATCTGCTTTTTTTAATGTCAGTGCGTAAAGGTTGTTTAATGTATTAAATAAAAAATGAGGGTTAATTTGCTGTTGAAGTAGCTTTAGCTCTGTTTTTGTTTGTTGTTGGGCAATGTTGCTAATTTGAACGTGTTGTTGCTGTCGTTCAAACGCTAAAATAATCGGTGTGCTTATAGCCAAAAACAAAAATACGAACTGATAATTTTCAGGGCTAAAAATATTATTATTACCGCCAGGTGTTAAGTTAGCAATGCCTGAGGGTAAATCGTTAATAGGTAACAGTAGCAAGCACGATGTTAATACAGGTGTAAGTGCAACGAGGCTTATTAAACTTGCAAACAAAAATATTAATACGCCATGATAGGTTAATACATAGCGTATTAATAAATATCTATTTAATAAATACACTCCATATACTAATCCGGCACAAACAGTAATTTGCCAAAGGTAACCCAAAAAAGTATCAAACTGTGTGAATACTTTATAAACATCAATAACAGGCTCAATAGGCTGGTTTAACATAGGATCAGTGTGCGTATTGAGTATGCTTGATGTAACTATTGCCCAACCTAAAAGTACTATAAACACGACTGTATCAAGTGAAAACAAGGATTTAAGCCATTTATTACTCAACACATTGTTATTTTTATTAGTGCGTTTAGTAATAAGCCATATACCACTTGCAGATGCGCACAGTGTCCAACATTGTGCATCAAGGTATTGCCATTGCGAAAAGTTAAGAAGTTGGTTATTAAATACTAGCAAGAGAGATGGATAGGCTAAAAAGCCTAACAGCCAAACTATGATTGCGGGTGTAAGTAATAAACGATATGCAAACGCATGGGCAATAAAAAAGGGAATACACTGTAAAAAAAGTTGAATATTAATAGTCAGATATTGGCTAGTTGAATCCATATGTGATGACAAAAAGCGTATATGAGAGTCGAGCATAATAGCGGCTATTAGCGGTAAAAAAATTATTAGCTGGGTAATGCTAAAGCGTTGCCATATTGGTGTATTGGCTTGCTGCATATGTGACTCCGTTTTTATTATAGTTTCTGAGCAGATACGCTTAGATAAAATTGTCTTTTTATTTTAAACATTACCTTTGCACAATTCACTACGCTGAGCGCGCTATATTATCCATAAAATTGTTTCAATCATAATTTATTTTTAAAATAGTTATTTTATTTCATAGGGTTAGTAACCGTTTTAAGCATACTAGGCGGTTTATTTAAATGATGAAAGGTCATATTTAAATGACCAACGTTACTTTTTTATGTTCATCATTTATTTCAATACGTTAACCATTGTTTTCTCGCTTGTATTGACTTGCTTTCTTAAGCTGGTGCTATACCAATTAAGGATGAAAATAATGCTTACACTGAAAAATATTAACAAAAAATACGCAGATGGTACGCAGGCTTTGAATGATGTGACGATCACTCTACCCGCCGGTATGGTCGGTCTACTTGGCCCAAATGGGGCGGGTAAATCAACACTTATGCGCACACTCGCGTGTTTACAAAATGCCGACTCCGGGCATATTAATTTTAATGGCCTTGATGTGATTAGCCAACCAGATGCGCTTAGATCGCAGCTAGGTTATTTACCACAATATTTTGGCGTGTATCCCAATATGAGTTGTCGGGCGTTACTTGAGCATATTGCCGTATTAAAAGGCATAGATGGTAATGCACGCAAAAACCAAATTAATAGCTTACTTGAACTAACCAATTTGACTCAGTTTGCTAATAAAAAGGTCGTTAATTTTTCGGGAGGAATGAAGCAGCGTTTTGGCGTGGCTCAGGCTTTGTTAGGTAACCCAAAACTAATTATTATGGATGAACCCACTGCTGGGCTTGATCCTGTGGAACGAGAAAGTTTAAATAATTTACTCGTTAGTATTAGTCAAAATAGGTTGGTATTGTTATCGACCCATATTGTTGAAGATGTAGAAAATTTATGTCACTACGTGGCCATTATAGATCAAGGAGCACTCATACAAAGCGGTGACGTAAAAGAGTTACTAGTTCCTTTAGAAGGTAAGATTTGGCAGCTCGAAAGTTTACCTACGGGCATACCGAATCAGCATGTATTAAGTAAGAGCCATCACTATGGTAGAGCGTCATTTCGTGTCTATGCAGACACAGCGCCTGCACAAAATGCAATAAACTCGCCCGCTACGCTTCAAGACAAGTACTTTTTTGCAGTCAATGAAGGAAGTCAAACATGTTAATTTTTAATGAGTGGCGATATGCAGTGCGCCAACCACTTGTTTGGCTGTGCATTATTATTCCTTTAATATTTTCGGTTATGTTGTCCTCTGGGCTTGCAACAGTTGAAGTTGATTCGTTAAAACAATTTAAGTTAAATATTACAATGCTACAAATGATGCAGTTACCTGTGCTTGTAGGAGTATTGGCACCCGTTATATTTTTACGAGATCAGCACGCGTCAATGCAGGAGCTTATTTATGCTACGCAACCTAGCTTATTTAAGCGCAGTTTAGCAAGAGTATGCTTACTGATTTGCTTGGTTTTTATTATTAGCTTAATTAGCGATTTAGTAATGATATACATGCATGTAAGGCAATTTGGCTATATATCAAATATGGTTTCTTTTACTGTATTTAATAGCTTTTTAGTGTTGTTACCAAATAGCTGCTTTTTAGTTGTTGTTGCCTTTTTTGTTTGCCATAAATCAACGACTTCATTACCCAATTATGTTGTTTTTGCGGTGTTGTGGATAGGCTACATAATGCTTGCAAGTATTACCGGAAATCCATTACTTGCTGGAAGTAGTATTATAAGCAATCGCTTTTATACATTATTTTTTTGGCTTGACCCTTTTGCATACACCGCCGTAATAAACAGTTTAACCAATTCATTAGGAGCTTCATTTGCTATTAATCGCGTTGTTGTGAGTATGCTTGCTGTTGGTATTTTTTATATTACTTTTAGTAAAAATAAAAAAAACACATTATTAAAGAGTCAAAAAGGTAAAAATAATAACGAATGCGTTCGTTACAACACGTTAGAACCCGCTGAATATAAAACTGCGAGAGTCACGCAAAAACCATTTTTGATGATGGCCAGTTTATACAAAATTACGCTGGTTAATTTGGTTTCACACCCTGTTACTTTACTGATTATTTTTGTTTGGCCGGTGATGGTTTTTAATAGTGTTGCCTCGTCGTCTGGTTATGTTGAACCAATGAGTATTATGAGCACCACAAGCCTTGATGCAATTAGCTATTATGCATTTGATATGCAATTGTTGTTTGGCACTTTATTAATGGCTTTGTGGAGCTGGCAAGTAAGCTGTTTCGCTAAATACTATAATATAGCTGAGCTGATCGCTGCCACACCGCTCAAAACATATTACTTTTTAAACAGTCAGTTATTGGTCCTAGGTACTATGATATTGGTTTTTTTAACAATGAGCTTATTAGGGGCAAGTGCAGCTCAGTGGTTTTTACACAGTGCATATCAATTTGAAGTACATTTAACCATTTTATTTTTGATGGCAATTGTGCTTGCCATTATTGCGTGTGTATTTTTGTGTGTATTTAATTTGTGTCGTTCGCAGCTTATTGCGGGTTTGCTAATTGCTGTTATTTTACTGATCAAATTTACACCGATAATGACTTACCTTGGTCTCACGCATACACTGTGGAGTGTTGGTTGGACGCCTTTGCAGGCACCGGATAACTTTTGGGGTTATCGCGCAAGTATCAGTAGTTATTGGCCTTATATATCAGTTTGGTTAGTGGCGTGTATAAGTTTAGTTATAATTACGGGGATTTTTAATCACCGAGGTGCCGGGTTGAGCCAAAGAGTAATGGGGGTTAAACATTTTTGGTTACTTATACCTTTACTTATCACTGTGGCACTATTTACTCAATTACATTTAAGACTGGTTGAAGAGAAGCCTTTAACCAACTCGCATAAACGCGAGGCATTTAAAGCACAATACGAAAAAGCATTCTCACAATGGCGCAATGTAGCACAGCCAAACATTGTGCACATTGATGCTAATGTAGACTTTTATCCGCATCAGCAGCAAGCTCATTTTTCCTTAATATATACCTTAAAAAACACCCATCAAGCCCCTATTAAAGAGATATTGGTTGGGCGCTCTGGTTTTTATAAATGGGCCGATATTGAAATCGATGGCGCGCAAAGGGCTAAAAGCTTTCCCTTGCTTAATCAAGCTGTGTTTAAGTTTGAGAATGAAATGCAGCCAGGAGAAATTCGTAAACTAGTTACGCGGTTTGATGTTCATCAAGCTAAGCTTTGGCCAGTAAGAGGCCATCAGATAATAACCCCTGAATTTAGCTATATACGATCAGTGCCTTTATTGCCGACTGTTGGCTATCAAGATAATTATGAATTAACCGATCCTATACTTCGTCAGCAACACGCACTTAAAGTGAAGTCGGTGATTAGACCCACGAAGCTATTTGCTAAAACGGCGAAAGCAAGTATTCATTACCAGTGGCTTACTATGTCGAGTAAAGTGAGTACAACAAGTGGTTATCAGGTTATAACCCAAGGAGAGGAAATATCACGTACCAGCAAAGGTGACCGCGAAATATTTCATTTTGAGACTCGTTCACCCATAAATGCAATCCCAGCTTGGGTGACGGTGCCTTATTCCCCTGTTACCAAGCAGCAAAATGGCGTGATGTTAAACGTGTTTGCTAAAGATAAAAACGAGCCAGCACGAGCGGAGTCTATAGCTGTAAATCTTAGCGCAATGGGCGATACAATAAAATGGCTTAATAATATAAGCCCTTATAGAGCAAAACAATTGAATTTAATAGGCTCGCCTAGTGTTGGTGCTACAGGTTATGCATTGCCGCAACTTATACTTATTGAAGACAGTGTTGGTTTTAGATCAAAGCCAAGTGCTAATGCAGGCTTTGATCAACGCTATCGCCGTGCAGTTCACGAAACCGCGCATCAATGGTTTGGCCATGATATTGGTAATGGGGTATTTTCAGATAGCGCTTTTTTAGTGGAGTCTATGGCAAAGTATATTGAGCTTGTTGTTATAGAGCAGCGTTATGGGAAAGCGACAATGCAAGCGCTGGTTGAGTATGAAACAACACGCTATGAGCAAAGTATGCTGATGAACATAAAGGAGCGAACAGCCTTGGTTGATGCTACACAAAGCTTTGACCAATATTCGCGAGCAACCATTGTCTTTGCTAAGCTACGCGCTGCTATTGGGGATGAACCCATTATTAATGCGCTCAAGTTGGTTTGGAAAAATCATGGTTATCCAAACAGTCCCGCCAATTCTATGGATTTTATACGAGCATTAAAACATGAAGCTGGAAAAGAACAAGAAAGCTTAATAAACACACTGTTTTTAGAGTAAGTACGTTTAATTTGAACATATATTTAGTAAATCAAAAGCCCTATTATTTTAGGGCTTTTTGTTGCGTGCAGATTATTTTGCATTATTTACCTGCGCTAGTAACTCTATAACTTTTTGTTGACCAAATGTTTGTGCAAATTGCTCGGCTGTTTGACCGGCTTTGTTTTGATGCGCGTTATCGCAATCAAGTGATACGAGTGTTTTAGCTATACTAAATTCACCTCTAAAAATAGCGGCCATTAGCGCTGTGTTGCCACGGTTATCTTCTAAACAGGCATTAGCGCCTAAGTGTAAAAGTGTATTAACCGTGTTTTTATTACCATGGTAAGTAGCAATCATTAACGCGGTGTAGCCTTTATTGTTGTAGCTGTCGATAGGAATACCGGCATCTACAAATTGCTCTATTACAGCTGTGTCGTTTGTGCGTGCTGCGGCAAAGTAATAAGCAAATAAGCTATCGTATTGAGTTTTTACAGAATGTTGGCTTTCAACTTGCGAACTGGGTGTTTGTGTATCTGATGTATTTTGAGCGTAAACGCTACTGGTAAAGCTCAGAAATAGAGCGACTATAATTAATAAATTACGCATAACAATTGTCTCTTATAAAAGAGGAAGGGGTTTATTCCTTCCTCATGGTTGTGGTTTAAATAGCTATTTAGTTGGGACTAATTGCTTTTAACTAGTTGCTTATAAGTTAGCGGCTAGTTGTTTAACCATTTTAAGGTCGCCGTTTACAGCTTTAGTTAAGCGTGTACCGTACTCGCTATCAGCTTTGTAAAAGTGGCTAAGCATTTTGTGTTTAACTTTGCTGTTTTGCACTTTTCCTAAATCGCCTGCTAGGTTATTAACTAAGTTTGTACGTTCTTGTTTGCTAAAGCCACGATACAAAACACCCGCTTGCGCGAAGTTTTGCTGCTTTTTAATCGCGGCTTGTTGTACAAAGCCTTTTAGCTCTGTGTTACTTCTACGTGCAATTGGGTTTTCAGCTACGTTTTCTTGGCTTGGCTGGTAGTTCACATTGCTTGTAGTGTTACCAATATTCATTGCGCCGTCTTGGTTGTAGTTAACCACTTCAACTTTTGCACGGTTAATTGGCAATTGCTGGTGGTTAGCACCTAGGCGGTACATTTGTGTATCAGCGTAAGAAAACATACGACCTTGTAATAGTCTGTCTTCTGATGGCTCAATACCTGGAATAATGTTTGCCGGTGCCATTGCTACTTGTTCCGTAGATTGGAAGAAGTTAGTTGGCATACGGTTTAAGGTCATTGTTCCTACTTTAGTTTCTTTAATGTCTAACCACATTTTTGTTGCATCTAACGGGTTGTAATCAAAATCATCAAGCTGCGATGGATCAAGCGTTTTAATGTACAGATCCCATTTTGGGAAATTGCCTCTGTTTATTTCAGTGTATAAATCTTGTGTTAAATGTTGAAAGTTTTGGCTTTGTACTTTTGCCACTTCTTTTGCGTCAAGGTTATCAATACCTTGTTGGCTTACCCAATGAAACTTAACGTATTTAACATCGCCCGATTTATTAATCATTTTGTATGCATGTACACCCCAACCGTCCATTTTACGAAGACTTGCTGGTGTACCGTAGTCGCTGTAAACCCACGTTAGCATTTGTGTAGAACCTGGTTCGTGCGAGAAAAAATCGAATACGCGGTTAGGATCTTGAATGTTATCAACCGGTGATGGCTTTAACGAGTGAACCATGTCTGGAAATTTAATCGCATCGCGAATAAAGAACACCGGTAAGTTGTTACCTACTAAATCCCAGTTACCTTGGTCTGTGTAAAACTTAGTTGCAAAGCCACGTGGGTCACGCAGTGTTTCTGGGCTGCCTTTTGAGTGAATTACTGATGAAAAACGAACAAATACGTCTGTTTCTTTACCAGCTTGTGTAAACGGTGCTGCAATTGTTAAATCGTCTAGCTCTTTTGATGCTACAAACACACCGTGTGCGCCGGTACCACGAGCATGCACAACACGCTCAGGAATACGCTCACGTGCAAAGCGTTGCAGTTTTTGAATTAGTTGCACGTCTTCTAGTAATACACTGCCACGTTCGCCAGCAGTAATTGAATTTTGGTTGTCGCCAACAGCTGCGCCGTTATCTTTAGTAAGTGTTGTTGCTGCGCTTGCCGGTAATGCCATTGCAAGTGCTAGTGCAGTTAGTGTTAATTTTGTTTTGTTTATTTGAGTATTCATTGTCGACCTCATCTATTTAAAAGTGCCGGCAGTGGTGCAGGCTGTTAATCTGTTAACGATAGTATTGATTTTATTAACTTCGGTAAAACTGATTAATTAGATTGATGTGATTTGTAAAACAGATGAAATAAATTAACAGGAGCACTTTTTACGTTAACGGAATTTTTTTACTACGACCTTGGTCGCAATATGCTTTTATAAAGTTGATTAAATACAAAGGTTTTTAGTTTTATCTGAGTGTATTTTCACCAAGCTGGTGCGTTTTATACTTACAGTGTGTTGACATATTCGTGCAATAAAGGGAATATGCTCAATCGGTGGGCTTATGCTCATTATTGGGTTGCACTAAAAAGCTGCACAATATTAATCGCGCTTAACTCGTTATACTTAAATTAGCTAAACCAAACAGTTTTAATAAGGTGACAAGATGAATACTAACATTGAGCTAGTGATATTTGATTGTGATGGCGTTGTTATTGATAGCGAAATTTTAAGCGCACAAGTACTCATTAATATGCTTGTTGAAAAAGGCGTTGATATTGACCGTGCTTATGTACAGCAACACTTTTTAGGCTGCAATTTTAAAACAGTAAGCCAAAAAATAGCGGATGCATTTAATGTCACTCTTCCTGAAAGCTTTGAAGGTGACTACCGCGAAGCACTGTTAAACGAATTTGAAACAGGGCTAACCACGACTGACGGTATAAAAGACGTACTTAACAATTTAGCTGTGCCTATTTGTATAGCTACTAGCAGCAGCCCAGCACGCACCGCAAAAGCGTTGAGCGTAGTGAGTTTAAGTAAGTACTTTAGCGATACGGTTTTTACCAGCAGCGAAGTTAAGCGTGGCAAACCAGCACCCGATTTATTTTTACATGCAGCTAAACAAATGGGTGTAAAGCCAGAGCATTGTTTAGTGATTGAAGACAGTAAAGCCGGCGTAAATGCAGGAATTGACGCCAACATGCAAGTACTGCATTACAGCGGTGGGCAACATATGCAAGGCTCTGTTAATCATGTACACAGTGCTTACCCAAATGTTGATCATTTAACGCATTGGCAAGATTTTTTTAGTGCATACCCTGCACTTAAAAAGCAGTAAACACGCAGCTTTTTAAATACACCAAGTTTTAAACGCGATTTGCTCGCCTTACTCACTGACAGGCAAGCAAACGCAAAATATAAATGTAGATGGTTTTGCTTTACTAAAAATAAAACAAAACATGGCGAAACATCATGCGTTTATAAGCCAAATTATAAAAGGCAAAGTATTTAGGTATTAAATCTTTTGCTGTTAACAATAGGAAATACCATGGCAACGAGTCCACACACACAAACATTTAAAGATGTAAACGAAGAGCAACTTCCTGTTGCTAATAATAAGCTTCATGGCTGGAAACATTTTGCAGGGCTATATGCTGGCGAACATGTTGCGGCTACTGAATTTGTTATTGGTGCAACGTTTGTTGCATTAGGCGCTTCAACCATCGACATTCTACTGGGTTTATTAATAGGTAACCTGTTAGCAATGTGTTCTTGGTGGCTGATTACTGCACCCATTGCAGTAGAAACCCGCTTAAGTTTATATAACTACTTAAACAAAATCGCTGGTAACTCAATGACCAAGCTCTATAACTGGGCTAACGTGGTTATTTTTAGTGTTATATCGGCCGCTATGATCACGGTATCCTCCACCGCCGTGCGGTTTTTGTTTGATATACCTGCACAACTTGATTGGTATCCAAATAGCTTTTGGTTTGTAGCCATTGTTTTAGCTGTTGGCTCTATTGTTGTGTTTGTTGCGATGTATGGCTTTTCTACGGTTGCTGACTTTTCGAAACTGTGTGCGCCGTGGCTATTTGTTATATTTATTGCAGGTTCGTTCGCGTTATTCCCTGAGCTTTCAAATCACGTATTAGGTTCTACCTCTTTAACTAGCTTTAGCGACTTTATGACCATAGGCGACTCCTCCATATGGACGGGCACCAATGCCGATGGTGAAAAAGGCATTGGCCTATTAGAAGTGATTGGCTTTGCATGGGCTGCTAACTCAATTACTCACTTTGGTTTAATCGACATGGCTATTTTTAGATTTGCTAAACGCAAAAGCTATGGCTTGTTTTCTGGCGTGGGCATGTTTTTTGGTCATTACTTAGCGTGGATCTCTGCCGGTATTATGGGCGCAGGTGTTGCGGTATTACTTAAAACAACTATTTCATCACTTGATCCGGGCGATGTTGCATACCATGCATTAGGTTGGACTGGCTTTGTTATTGTAATTATTGCCGGTTGGACTACAGCTAACGCAAACCTTTACCGTGCAGGTCTTGCAGCACAATCTATATTTGTTAATCAATCACGTGAACGCACAACTGCTATTGTAGGTGTTGTAACCGTGATTATTGCGTGTTTCCCGTTTGTATTTTCACAAATGCTTCCTCTACTTACCTACGCAGGCTTATTAGTTGTGCCAGTAGGCGGCATTGTGTTTGCTGAACATGTGTTATTTCCTAAAATTGGCCTAACACGTTACTGGGCTAAATATAAAAATATTACCCGCAGCGTACCGGCTATAGCATCTTGGGCGCTGGCGCTTGTATTTGGCTTTGGTTTAAATGCTATTGATGTAATGTCGTTTTACTACTTGTTTATTCCTACGTGGATTTTCACAATCGTTATTTATACGCTTTTAGCTAAAAAATACGGCGCCGGTGACGATTACACACAAGAGATTGCAGCAGAAGAGCAAGAGCAACGTGATATTAAAGAATATCAAGCTGCTGAAGCTAAAGACATTCCAAAGCCAGTAATTGACAGCTCTGTATTTACCAAAGTACTTAATGCGGTTTCTACGGTTTCACTGGTTATTATTTTTATATTTGCCAGCCAGGTGATGTTTTTCAGTGAAACTATGAGTATGTACAGCGCTAATAAATCGCAATTCGAAATAGCCTGTTTTATTTGTACTGTTATTTATTTTGTTACTGCGTACTGGTCGTTAAAACGCCATAAAGTACTCAATACAGCATCGTAATTACTTATCGTAATACAGTATCGTAATTTATATTTTATTTTTGTTTAGTAAGGTCGCACCATGACGCAACATCAACACACTGACGCTCTAGTTACAGGGCTAAACCAACAAAGCTTGGCTCAATTACCAAGCCATGTTGATACACCAACCTACGACCGTAGCGCAGTTAAAGCCGGTATTGTTCATATTGGCGTGGGCGGTTTTCATCGTGCTCATCAAGCGGTATATGTTAACGAGCTTTTAAAAACCCCAGGCTCTGAGCAATGGGGCATATGTGGTGTTGGCCTTTTAGAGGGTAATCGTGGTCTGCGTGATATTTTAAAGCAGCAAGATTACCTTTATACGCTTACTGTTAGACACCCAGACGGTAAAATAGATAACAAAGTAATTGGCTCAATGATCGACTTTTTGTTTGCTCCAGAGGACAAACAAGCGGTAATTAATAAGTTAGCGCACAGCGATACTAAAATTGTGTCGCTTACTATTACCGAAGGCGGCTACAACTTTAACCCTGCAACGGGCGAGTTTGATTACAGCAATCCAGATATTATTAACGACATTAATAACCCGAACGACCCAATTACAGCGTTTGGTTACATTACGGCTGCGTTAAAACTGCGTAAAGAGCAAGGCCAAGGCGCGTTTACAGTACAGTCGTGCGATAACATTCAGCACAACGGTAACGTAACACGCAAAATGCTTTTAGCCTTTGCTACAGAGCAAGACAAAGACCTAAGTGAGTGGATTGAGCAAAACGTATCGTTTCCAAATGCGATGGTTGACCGTATTACACCGGTATCTAAAAAGAGTGATATTGATTACGTGGTTGATGCATATGGTGTTAGCGACGAGTGGCCAATTACCTGTGAGTCATTTACACAATGGGTAATAGAGGACACATTTAGTGACTCTCGTCCAAATTGGGATGTTGTTGGTGCACAGTTTGTTACTGATGTAACGCCTTATGAAACCATGAAAATACGTTTACTTAATGCAGGGCATTCTGTGCTTGGTTTATTAGGTTCAATCCATGGCTATGGCACTATTGACGAAACGGTATCTGATGAATTATTTGCCACATACCTGCGTGCTTTTATGGATAAAGAAGTAACGCCAAATCTTGAACCACTTGAAGGCATTGACCTTGAAAGCTACAAAGATACGTTAATAGAGCGTTTTGCTAATCCTAATATTAAAGACAGCCTAGCGCGTATCTGTAGTGAAAGCTCAGCTAAACTGCCTAAGTTTTTAATTGCCACAATTAACGAAAACCTAGTACAAGGTCGAGATGTATCACTGGCAACGCTTGTTATTGCAACTTGGTGTTTATACAGCGATAAGGGTTTAAGTGAAAACGGCGAAAAGCTTGAAATTCAAGATGCGATGCACAAAGAGCTTAATTCTTACGCGCAAGAGACTCAAACTAGCCCGATTGCATTTTTAAAGTTAACGAGCTTGTTTGGTAAGCTTGAGCATAACGAAACGTTTACTGCTGAATATAAAAAGTCGATTGCTGCGTTGTATGCACCTAATAGTAAAATTAAAGCCATTATGCAGGCTGTACTTGATCAAAAGAGTAACTAATTATGAGCATTTTAATTAATCATAAATCAGGCGAAAACGTAAGTGTTAGCTGCTTTGGCGAAGTGCTGTGGGATTGTTTTGATTCAGGTAAACGCTTAGGTGGCGCGCCACTTAATATGTGTGTGCGTATTAACTCACTAGGCATTAAAGCCGATATGATCAGCGCTGTTGGTAACGACGAGTTAGGCGCTGAGTTACTAGGCGAAATTACTAGCAAAGGCGTAAGCTGCGAATACATTGCTATTGATAGTGACAAAAAAACTAGCACGGTTGAGGTAACGCTCGACAGTGGAGGTTCTGCAAGTTATGAAATAGTTGCAGACACTGCGTGGGATAATATAGCGCTTACAGATGAGTTACTTAGTAAAGTTAAAAGTAGCGATGTATTTGTATTTGGCAGCTTAATTGGGCGAAGCGAAGCGTCTTTAGCAACATTAAATCAATTAGTTGATGTAGCAAACTTCAAAGTGTTTGACGTAAACCTGCGTGCACCGCATTACAAGCTAGAAACACTTGTAGATTTAATGAATAAAGCAGACTTTATTAAATTAAATGATGAAGAGCTATACGAAATAGCAAAAGCGATGGGTTGTAAGTTTCATTCGCTTGAACAAAATTTAGCGTTTATTGCACAGCAAACAAATACCGATTACTTATGTGTAACCAAAGGTAGCCACGGTGCTTTGTTAACAATCAAAGGCGATAATTTTTATAATTCAGGTTATTTAATTAGCGTAATTGATACTGTTGGCGCAGGGGATTCGTTTTTAGGTTCGTTAATATATCAGCTTTGTAGCAACGACGACGCGCAATATGCCGTTGACTTTGCATGTGCTGTTGGCGCTATGGTCGCCGAAAGCTCTGGTGCAACACCTACTTTAACGCATCAACAAATTAGTGAGTTTATGAACCCACTTTAAAAAACATTGTGTGTGAAAGCGGTTATAACGTAAAAGTTTAACCGCTTTTTTTGTGCCCAAAATAAGACGTGTGTAATAAACATTCAATGTGGAGCGTTAAGTGTGCAGGTTGCGTAAATAGTGGCTTATATCGATTATTGTATTAGCTAAACGTCTTATTGTTTGAGGGTTGAAGCTTTGTTATTGTTCGTCGATTATTCACGGATTGAAAAGGCGGGGCGACACACAATGCGCTCTATAACTAAAATACAAAAAGAGAAACGTGCTTTATGATCATCTTTTTTATCTGCCTCACTATTTTAATACTGGGCTATAAGTTTTACAGCCCATTTGTTGAAAAACAAGCCGGTTTGGATTCAACTGCTGACACACCACAAAAACGCTTTAGCGAAGGTGTTGATTACGTAGCTATTCACCCTGTACGAGCATTTTTAATTCAGTTTTTAAACATTGCTGGCGTAGGTCCAATATTTGGCCCAATTTTAGGCGCTTTATACGGACCAGTTGCACTAGTATGGATTGTACTTGGTAATGTTTTAGGTGGCGCTGTACACGACTTCTTCTCAGGTGTAATGAGTATAAAAGAAGACGGTAAAAGCCTACCAGAAATCGCAGGCCATTATTACAACGTCGTATTTAAAGGCTTTATGCTTGTATTTACTGCCATGCTACTGTTTTTTGTAGGTGTGGTATTTATTATGAGCCCTGCAGGTTTGCTAAGTAACCTTGATTTCTTTGAAGGTACAATACTGGCAAATAATACCTTTTGGGTACTCGCTATTTTAGCGTATTACTTTTTAGCTACCTTGCTACCAATTGATAAAATCATTACTAAGTTTTACCCAATTTTTGGTGCGCTAATGATTGTAATGACAGTGGCAATTGCTATCTCATTACTTATTAATGCGCCGCACTTACCGGTACCAAGTGACTTTTTAGCTTACTTTGAAGCTGACCACGCACATGACTTTTTAGAGCCAAACCCAGATGGATTACCAACATGGCCATTGTTATTTATAACAATTACCTGTGGTGCTATTAGTGGTTTTCACTCTACTCAAGCGCCAATTATTGCGCGTTGTTTAACTAACGAAAAATACGTACGTCCAGTTTATTACGGCGCTATGATGTGTGAAGGTATTGTAGGTTGTGTATGGGCACTTGCTGGTATTGCAGCGTTCCCAGATGGTTACGCGGGCTTAAAAGCGTTGCTTGACCAAGGTGGTCCAGGTTTAGTTGTTAATCATGTAGCTAACAGTTACTTAGGTGTATTTGGCGGTATAATGGCAATTATTGCAGTAGCCGTTTTCCCAATTACTTCTGGTGATACAGCGTTCCGCTCATTACGTTTAACAGTTGTTGATGCGTTTAATATTCCGCAAAGTTTACGTAACCGTTTATTAGTAGCGGTGCCTATACTTACTATTGCGTACTTTATGACGAAACTCGATTTCTCATTAATTTGGCGCTACTTTGCATTTTCAAACATGCTGCTTTCTACAAGTGTATTATGGCTTGCCACTAAGTACTTGTTTGACCGTGGTACATTCCATTGGATTGCGAGTGTTCCTGCTGTTATAGCAACAGCGGTAACGGTTTCTTATATTGGCACTGCAGCAATTGGTCTTAACTTATCAAGTGATTTAGGTAAACCTATTGGCGCTGTAGTAACAGTGATTGGCTTAATTGTTTTAGCTATTGTGCACTCTAAGCATAAAGTTAAACCAACAGCGATTTAATAATCACATAAGTTATTTAAAGTATTAAAAAAGCGAGCTATTCATTATGGATAGCTCGCTTTTTTTGTGTACTAAATTTAGGTATTACTGAGTTGCAAGTTCAAAGTAACTATTATCGTCGAGCGTTTTGCTTATCATCATAGCGCCCTCAAGCAAGCTCACTGTTTGAATAGCCGCTTTAGTAGGGTTGAGTTCACCATTAGCTAAGTGCGCAGCGCTAAGCCATGTTAGATTTTGATTAAAAAAGCGTTTTACTTCAAGGCGTACTTTATCTGGAAGGCTATCGCTTTCGGCTCCTAGCAAACCACATAAACACATTTTACGATCGGTTACTAATGCACTTCTAAAAAGCTGAGTGTACACATCAATAGGATTTTTACCGCTTGCTTTAAGCTCGTTTGGCTCGCCTAACGCAGCTAAAAAAGAATTAGTATATTGATGAGCAAGCTCAGCACCTAAATCGGCCTTAGTCGGAAAGTGATAGTGCACACTGGCGCTCTTAATTCCGACTTCGCTGGCGAGCTCTCTAAAACTAAAATTACTGTATCCGCCAAGGCGCACCTTGTTTTCAGCTGCTTTTAATAACGCTTCTTTTTTACTCACTTTTAATATTTTCCTATCTGCAGTAATACCAATTTTATTAAAACATGATCATTGTATCGCATTAAACAACTCACTAACTGCGTTAAAAATTATTCATGTAGAATAATTAGATGTCATAATTTTCGCCTTGTTATTGCGCTATTTTCTTAGCGCTATAATAGATCACTTATTTAATGCAATTGGTATAGCAAAATTATCGACCAGTAGGTAGTTATTTACAAGCGTTTTTATTTTTAAGCAACCCCCTAATTTTATTATGAATTAAGTTAAATCCTATAAATCAGAAAAATTTAAACGTTGACTTAAATTTAGTTTAATATTATAAATTACCTATCGGTAGATAGGTTCTGCCATTAATTCACTTTTAAACAATAAAGATAGAGATTGCTATGAAAATTTATGATGTAGAAAACTTTCCAAACCCACTTCGTGTTCGTATCGCTTTAGCTGAAAAAAATGCCACTTCAAATGTTGAGTTTGTACCTGTTGATTTATTAAATGGTGAGCATAGAACAGAAGCCTTCTTAGCTAAAAACCCATTAGCAGGTGTGCCCGTATTAGAGCTAGATGACGGCACGTTCATATCAGAAAGTACCGCTATTACTGAGTATATTGATACCGCATTTGAAGGCCCATCTTTAATGGGTGAAACCGCAAAAGAGCGTGCAGTAATTAACATGATGCAAAAACGCGCAGAATCTATGGTGCTTGACGCTGTGGCAACTTACTTTCATCATGCAACTGATGGCTTAGGTCCAGAGCTTGAAACGTATCAAAATGTGGCTTGGGGTGAAAAACAAGGCGAAAAAGCACGCCAAGGGTTTAGCTATTTTAATGATGTACTAGCGCAATCGGCATTTGTTGCTGGTGAACAATTTAGTATTGCTGATATAACATTGTATGCTGGACTGGTATTTGCTGGATTTGCACAAATAGCAATCCCGAATGAGTTAACCCATTTAGTTGCATGGCAAGAAAAAGTAGCAAAACGCCCAAGTGTTGCGGCTTAATTAGGTTATTAGTTTAAAATTTAAGTGGAGTTACGGTTAGGAGCCAAATATGAAAATTGCTGCCGATTTTAGTAAACGAGTTGTGGTACATAGCGAAACGCTCCCGTGGGTTGCATCGCCAATGGTGGGCGTTGATAGACGAGCACTAGATCGAGTAGGCGATGAAGTTGCTCGTGCAACAACAATTGTTCGCTACGCACCTGGCAGTGAATTTTCGCCGCATGTACATACAGGCGGTGAAGAGTTTGTTGTGCTTGAAGGGGTATTTCAAGATGAGCACGGTGACTTTGTGGCAGGTTCTTATATCCGTAATCCACCGCAATCAAAGCACAAACCGGGGTCTGAAAATGGCTGCGTTATATTTGTAAAGTTATGGCAGTTTCAGCCAGATGATCGAACCCACGTGCGTTTACAAACAGACTTGATGCAAAGTACGGCGCACCCTAGTTTTAAAAATGTAGCCGTAACCCCTTTATACAAAGACAGCTTTGAAGAGGTAAGCTTGCTGCACTTTAAGCCCAACGCCTGCATGGTTATAAACGCAAAAGGCGGAGCAGAGCTGCTAGTACTTGAAGGCTCATTTGATGAGCAAGCCGATACCCTTGTAAAAAACAGTTGGTTAAGAGTGCCTATTAACAGCTCTGTTAACGTTAAAGCGGGAAGTAATGGTGCAAAAGTATGGCTTAAAACGGGCCATTTAACTGATGTAGAAAACCAGATATCTCGCGTACAAAATGCGTAATTGAGTCGTTTATTTGAGACTATTTATTGATTTAGTTCAGGACTAATTAATTTTAGAGGGTGTACTTTTACCATTCAGCCTATTTAAGGAGAGCAGTAATGGTACACACAACACATGGTTTATCGATTGGTCTTGAACGTGCAGGAAGAGAGTTTTTTTTAAAACTTAAAGCCGTTGGTACGCTTACTCACGACGACTACAAAATAATTACCCCAATGATAAACTCAGCTCTTGGCGAAGTTAAGCACCCAGTTGTAAACGCCTTAATAGATGGTAGCGAACTTGAAGGTTGGGAACTACGCGCAGCGTGGGATGACTTAAAGTTAGGTGTTAAGCACTCTAAAGAATTTAAAAAAGTAGCTATTTACGGTAATAAAGAGTGGCAAGCTCGAATGGCAAAAATAGGTAACTGGTTTATCTCGGGTGAGGTTCAATACTTTGAAAATGCTACCGCAGCCATAGATTGGCTAGATGAATAGCTTGATTGAAAAAATTAAATTAAAGCACTCTTATCGAGTGCTTTTTTGCTCTATGAGTAACATTGTTAGGTAGTTACATTCGGTTTATTTCAATTGTTAATACAGCTCTATTAAAATACACTCATTATTATTGAGCAAACTACACATTATAAAAACAATGAAACAAGTACTTACCTTTATTACATTCCTGATATTTTCGACATCGATACATGCAAAAGATAACAACATATTCACGCCGGTGAGCGATCTTTTTTTGGCTGTTTCTAACGTTGACCACACGCAAATGCGTGCAGCCGTTGATGATTCATTTTTACTTTTAGAGCACGGTGAAGTGTGGACTATTAATGACTTTATAAATGTTGTTAAGCCTTCTGACTTTATAAGAACTAATTATTTTAGTGTTATAAATTCGCGTGTAGTGGGTGATGTTGCTTTTATTAATTACTGGAATAAAGCCAATATTAAAAACACCGAAAGAAGTATTGATATTTATTGGTTAGAAAGTGCCGTTGTATCAAAAGTGGGCGATAAATGGTTGTTATCGCAAATGCACTCTACTCGATTACCCCAAGATGAAATACCTAAAGGTGTCACCTTTATAAAGCAATAGATATAACTCTAACTCTAACTTAAAGCCCCGTAATATGGGGCTTTAATCGTTTAAATTATATCAGCCAACTCAGGTAATGCCCCTTTAGGGCTAATGTCGACACTCTTTAGGCGCAATGCCAAACGTTTGTTTAAATAAACGACTAAAGTGGCTCGCGCTATTAAATCCAACATCAAAGCAAACTTTACTAATTGCATGGCCCTGTAGCAATTGAGTACGCGCTTTTTTAAGTCTTAATTGTTGCTGCCAAAGGGCTGGGCTAGTGCCAAATGCAAGTTTAAACTGCTGATAAAACTTACTGCGGCTCATACATGCTATTTTGCATAAGGTATTTATGTCGAGCGTTTCACTTAAGTGTTCTTCAATATAAAGCAGGGCGTCGCTCACCTTTGTTTTAAGACGTGGCTTATCGCAGCTAGCCAGCAATAGCTCGCGGCTTTGTTGTTGTAATAAACGGGTGATCAATTCGTTTAACGACAAATCAATCAAGTAATGTCGCTGTGCGCCTTGCTCACTAAATAAATGCACCATGCGCTCTAATAATTGCTGCGTTTGAATATTATGTTGGGTATGCACTAACTGCGGTACATATTCAAATAAGCCATCGTGTGCAAAGTTTTGCTGCATGTTAAGTGCATTCGCCACAGCGTTTATTTTATCTTTGCTAATTTCAATCGCTAAACAGGTGGTTGGGGCGTGCATTGATGCTTGTGGAAAATCAATTAAAACACCTTGCTCTGGCGCTAATACAAACGACTCGTGTGGTAAAAATGCTTTATGGTATTGGCTGCTTTCTACGTGCATTACCTTTTTGCCGCTAAGCATGGCACAAAACAGCAGCTCGTTTGAGTGCAGTGCCACCTTTTGCGCGCTTTGATACGTGTCGTAAATACTCAACTCACTGCTATCTGCAGCGAATGTGACTTTATTTTCTATTAATACATCAAGTTGTTGGCGTTTTTTGTTTAACTGAGATGTGTGCATATCAATCCTTTAGGTTTTTATTAGTTTGGACTCACAGACAACTTTTGTGGACAGCTAATCAAGTTTTTAGGTGCTTGTTAGTTTAATGTCGATTAAATATAAAGCATTTTGTTTTATATAAATGTTCGACCTTTAGCTAACAACAATAAAGAGAGCACACACATGATATATGCAAATCCAGGTAGCGACGGCGCACTCGTAAACTTTAAACAACAATACGGAAACTACATTGGCGGAGAGTGGGTAAAGCCTGTAAATGGCCAATACTTTGATAATATAAGCCCAGTAAACGGTAAGGTATTTTGCCAAATACCGCGTTCAGACAAAGACGACATAGAGCTGGCTCTCGACAAAGCGCATGCAGTGCGAGAGCAATGGGGCACAACGTCGGTGACCGACCGAAGTAACATACTGCTAAAAATAGCCGACCGAATTGAGCAAAACCTAGAGTTATTAGCTGTTGCCGAAACATGGGATAACGGTAAAGCAATTCGTGAAACACTCGCTGCTGATATTCCGCTAGCGGCCGATCACTTTCGCTACTTTGCGGGGTGCCTACGATCGCAAGACGGCACTATAGGTGAAATAGACGCAACCACCGTTGCGTATCATTTTCATGAGCCACTAGGGGTTGTTGGGCAAATTATTCCGTGGAACTTCCCTATTTTAATGGCCGCCTGGAAACTAGCGCCAGCACTTGCTGCAGGTAACTGTGTAATTTTAAAACCGGCTGAGCAAACACCAGCTTCTATTTTAGTTTTAATGGAGATAATTGGCGATTTACTCCCTGCAGGCGTATTAAATATAGTAAACGGCTTTGGTAAAGAAGCGGGTGAAGCACTGGCAACAAGCAAGCGTATCGCTAAAATTGCATTTACAGGTTCAACGCCTGTGGGCTCACATATTTTGAAATGCGCTGCTGAAAATATTATTCCTTCAACGGTCGAGCTCGGTGGTAAATCACCTAATATATTTTTTAATGATGTAATGGAAAAAGACGATGCGTTTTTATCCAAAGCTATTGAAGGCGCCGTGCTTGCTTACTTCAACCAAGGCGAGGTGTGTACGTGCCCATCAAGGCTGTTTATTCAAGAAGACATTTACGAGCAGTTTATTGAGCGAATACTCGAACGTACCTTAAAAATTAAACGCGGAAACCCGCTAGATAGCGAAACTATGGTTGGCGCACAAGCTTCAAAAGCGCAATTTGATAAAATACTGAGCTACATTGAAATAGGCAAAAAAGAAGGCGCTGAAGTACTCACTGGCGGTAATGTAGAGCAGCTAAGTGATGACTTAAACGGTGGTTACTACATACAACCTACGTTATTAAAGGGCACAAACGATATGCGTGTGTTCCAAGAAGAAATTTTTGGCCCTGTTATTTCAATGTCGACCTTTAAAGATGAAGCCGAAGCACTCGAGCTTGCCAACAGCTCTGAGTTTGGTTTAGGTGCAGGTGTGTGGAGCAGAAACATGAATCGTGCTTATCGTATGGGTCGCAAAATAGAAGCAGGGCGAGTGTGGACTAACTGCTATCACATGTACCCAGCACACGCTGCGTTTGGTGGTTATAAAAAATCAGGAATAGGGCGCGAAACGCACAAACTGGCACTGGAGCACTACCAACAAACTAAAAACCTATTAGTGAGCTACAGCGAAGATCCGCTCGGCTTCTTTTAAATAAAGAGCCTAAGCTTTAAATAAACAACCATTAAGTAATAATGCCAGCGCTACCTATTTGTAGCGCTTTTTTTATAGGCAATCAACCGTTGATAATGGCCATGTAGTCCAACATTTTAGCGTTGCAGAAAATAACATTATAATGACGGTGTTTACGAGTCCTACTTAAAAAGCGCTAATTTAGCGAGTATACAGTGGTGTAAATATAAGGAGCCTTTAAATAATATTTTTATCCTTCCTCAGTTGAGTAAATTTCTATTTGTAGATCATTACCAGAATAAAGTGCCGCAATGCATCTAATCCACTAAATATGAACTTTTTCAAGCTTCTTTATT